>JBEIRX010000048.1:0-9680 GCA_040375715.1 Aphanothece sp. | reverse complement strand
CCAGTTCGGCAGGCAGAAGTCCCCAGGCGATGGCGCCATCGCCTGGGGAGCTCAGCTGCCCGTTCGTCCAGCGTTCCAGGATCGGCAGTTCCCGCTGAATCCCTGGCGGCAAGCGCCGATGCAGGCTCGTGCGCTGGCCGCCCGGTTTACCGCGGCATCGGCCGACCCGGGAACGCTGCCCGACCGGGCCGCTGACCCCCCCCGCCGCGGGCGCCAGCGCCGGGGGACTTCTCCCTGCCGAACTGCTGTCAAGCGGGAGACTGCTGCGGCAGGCCCTCGACAGCCACAGCCTGCTCACCGGCGGAGAAACAGGCACCGTGGTGGCAGCCGGACTGGGAGGTCTGCTGGCCCAGCCGGAATTCACCCGCACCTCCTCCCTGCTGCCACTGGTGCAGCTGGTGGAAACCGACCCCGATCAGGTGCTGGGCCCCCAACCTGCCTCCGATCTGGACAGCCTGGTGTGGATCGGCACGGAACATCCTCACGCCGCCCTCGGCCAGTGCGCAGTTGTGCAATGCCCCTACCGCACAGGGGATGGGGGAAGGGGCGTGGTGGCCCTCGTGGGCCCCATGCGCATGGCCTACGCTACGGCCCAAGCTGCCGTGCGGTCGGTGGCACACCTGCTGCAACGACGCCTCAGCTGAGCGGAAGCTTTCGGTGACTCCATGACCTATTGCCTGGCTTTTCTCCTGGATGCGGGCCTGGTTTTTGCGTCGGATTCAAGAACCAATGCGGGTGTTGATTACATCTCCTCTTACAGCAAGATGCATGTCTTCAAGCCCGCATCTGATCGCATCTTCGTGATCATGGCGGCCGGCAATCTCGGCACTACCCAAGCGGTGCTGAATCGCATCAGGCGGGATATTGATGAGCACAATACCGCAAAGTCTTCTGAAGACGAGATCAGCCTGAAAAACGCCATGTCAAGGAAAGAGCCACCGAAAGCGGAAGTCCCGCCAGACTTCATGGCGGCGCGCTATCTCTTCGAAGTTGCTGATTACATCGGCAACCTGAGTGTGGGCGTGCAAAAGCATTTTCACCATTCACTCCGCGAGGCAGGCGCAACCGGTGAAGCAAGTTTCATTCTGGGCGGCCAGATCGCCGGTCAACCCCATGGCCTCTATCTCATCTACCCCCAGGGGAACGCCATTATGGCCACCCAGGAAACACCCTTTCTGCAGATCGGCGAGAGCAAATACGGCAAGCCACCCCTGGATTACATCGGGCACCACGGCATGAGCCTGGAAGATGCGGCCCGGCTCTGCCTGGTGTCCCAGGTGGTGACTCGGCGCTCCAACCTCACCGTGGGGCCTCCCTTCGAGGTGGCCATGGTCCCCAGGGATGGACTGGAGGTTTCACGCCGGCTGAAGCTTCAGAAGGATTCCGTGGTGATCACTCGCACCATGGATACCTGGGCCCGCAGCATGCAGGACACCCTGGCCAGACTCCCCCGCTTCAGCTGGGAAGAAGATCCCTTGTGAAAACGAGCAAGCTTGTGAAAACGGACAAGGAAGAACGGTAAGGAGTCAGGTCAGCCCCCCAGCCGATCACCCAGTCGATCGGCCACGGTGTTCACATCCTTGTCGCCGCGGCCAGAGAGGTTCACCACCAACTCGGTGCATGGGGCCAGGGTCGGGCAGAGCGTCTCCAGCCAGGCAAAGGCGTGGGCCGTCTCCAGGGCAGGAATAATTCCCTCAAGCTGGCACAGCAGCTGCAGGGCATCCAGCGCCTCCCCATCGGTGACGGCCCCATATTCAGCGCGGCCGATGCCCTTGAGATAGCTGTGCTCAGGCCCCACGCCGGGGTAGTCCAGTCCGGCGCTGATCGAGTGGGCCTCCTGCACCTGGCCCTCCTCGTCCTGCAGCAGCAAGCTCATGGCGCCGTGCAGGACGCCGATGCGTCCTTCGGTGATGGTGGCGGCATGGCGGCCGCTGGCCACCCCCTCGCCCGCCGCCTCCACACCGATCAGGCGCACGCTGGTGTCTTCCACGAAGGGATGGAACAGCCCCATGGCATTGGAACCCCCTCCCACACAGGCCACCAGCACATCCGGCAGGCGGCCGAAGGCCTCGGCACACTGCTGTTTGGCCTCCCTGCCGATGCAGGCGTGGAAATCTCTCACGAGCATCGGGTAGGGGTGGGGACCGGCCACCGAACCAAGGATGTAGTGGGTGGTCTCCACGTTGGTCACCCAGTCGCGGATGGCCTCACTGGTGGCGTCCTTGAGGGTGGCGGTGCCAGCAGTGACCGGCTGCACCTTGGCGCCGAGCAGGCGCATGCGGAACACGTTGAGCGCCTGGCGGCGCATGTCTTCGGCGCCCATGTAGATCACGCAGTCCAGCCCGAAACGGGCACACACCGTGGCAGTGGCCACCCCGTGCTGGCCGGCGCCGGTTTCAGCAATCACGCGCTTCTTGCCCATGCGCAACGCCAGCAGCGCCTGCCCCAGGGCGTTGTTGATCTTGTGGGCACCGGTGTGGTTAAGGTCTTCCCGCTTCAGCCAGATGCGCGGACCACCCTCCGGACGGCGGTAGTGAGCGCTGAGCCGCTCGGCTTCGTAAAGCGGCGAAGGGCGCCCAACATAGGTGCGCAGCAGGTGGTTGAGGCGCTCCGTGAAGGCAGGATCGGCCCAGGCCTCAGCAGCGGCTTGCTCCAGCTCCGCCAGGGCCGGCATCAGGGTTTCCGGCACATATTGGCCGCCGAAGGGGCCGAAACGGCCGAGGGGATCGGGCCTGGCCGTCGGGGTCAGAAGGGCAGGGTCGGGCTGGCCGGCGGCGTTGGGGGAAGAAAGCGTGCTGGTCACGTCGCGGCCAGGAAACGATGGCCTCACCCTAGGCAGCCGGCATGGCCAGGCGCTCAACCAGCCAGGCTGTCGCGGTGCAGCACGGCAACCACATCCAGGATCTGCTCAGCTCGGCTGGCGGAAAAACCCATCAGCTCAGCCATCTGGCGAAGCAGCGCCAGCTCCTCCGCTGTGACGGACTGATCGGAATGAACCAGGTGGGCCGCCATGGCCAGGGCCGTTTCCTGCTGGCTCGAAGACAGCACAGGAACGGCTCTGGCGATCAGGGCCTGCCAGCCCACGGCATGGAGCTGATCCAGCAGCCCCTCAAAGAGAAGCCCCATCTTCTCCTCGCTGCGTGTCCTGTAGGGATAGCGGCCATCCAGCTGGCTGCGGAGGAGATGGGCCTCCTCAGGAGCCACAATCCCATCACAAGCGACTGAGACCAGAGCGATCGCGGCAAAGGCCTCATCGGGAGTCATGGCAGGGTCTGCTTCCTGGCTTCCATTGGAGCAGACCCTTGCCAGAGCTGGGGCAACCGATCAGGCTGAAGCGGTTCCACGAAGCGCTCCCTGGACGGTTTGGATGGCGAAGAGACCGTTGCGTCCCCTCCTCCGGTATCGGATGGCCGCCGGTTTGCTCCTGCTGATGGGGCCCCTCCACAGCATGGGGGCCGGGAACATCTCTGCTGCCGAGGCAAGGCCAGCCATGCCGGATTGCAGGGAAGCCGTCGAGGCGGCACAGCAACAGCAGCGCCAGCTTCTGGGGGCCGCCCCCCGCCTGGATGGGTTGTTGCTCGGCGAAATCCATACCGATGCCGCCGACCATGCCTGGCAGCTCCGCAGCCTGAAAACCCTGGCCCAGGGCAGCAGGCCCCTGACCCTGGCCCTGGAGATGGTTCCTGGCCCGCGTCAGCCGATCCTCTCCCGCTTCGCCACTGGCCACCTGGAGGAGAACGCGTTTCTCAAGGAGGTGGATTGGCCTGGAATCTGGGGCCATGATCCCGACTTGTATCTGCCGCTGCTGCGCTGGGCCCGGCACCAGGATGTTCCCCTATTGGCCCTGAATCTGGAACCGGAGGTGGTGCGGCAGGTGCGGCGCGCGGGTTTGGCAGCCGTCCCTCCAGGGGCACGGGAGGGCATCGGCACCCCTGCCCCGGCGGGGGAGCCCTATCGCCAGCGATTGCGCGCGGCCTGGCAGGCCCACAGGGCCATGGAGCCCGGAAGGGGAGAGAGCCTTGCGCCGGCGGAGGCTGAGGATCTCGAGCATTTCATCGCCAGCCAGCTGCTGCGGGATCGGGCCATGGCCGAAAGGATCGCGGCGGCCCATCGCCGCGATCCTGGCCGGCTCGTGGTGGCCCTGATCGGCCGCGGCCATCTGGAGGGCAACGATGGTGTGCCTGCCCAGCTGCGGCACCTGGGCCTGGATCGGGTCCTCACGCTCCAACGACCTGAACTGCCGGAGGGATGCGGGCCTCCCCCCCCGGGGGCGCGGCTCGGGGCCTATCTGGAGAGTGCCGATGGAGCGGTGTGGGTGCGGCAGGTGGCACCGGGATCAGCGGCCGAAGCCGCAGGCCTCCAGCCAGGCGATCGGGTGCTGGCGGTGAACGGTGAACCGGTGGAACGGGCCGGCCAGGTGATCCGCAGCGTGAGGGAACAGCCCCAGGCAGTCCCCCTGCGGCTGCTGATCGAGCGGCGGGGGCAACGCCGGCTGCTGCAGATGCAGCTGATGTCACCTCCTGCCAACCCACCAGGGAGAATGGGCAGCACCCCACCCCTGGCAAGGCTCCCCCATCCATGACAGCCACCAATCCTGTGGCCACCAACATCGTGTGGCACCACTCCACGGTGACGCGGGCGGCCAGGGCCCACCAGCGGGGGCACCGCAGCGCCATCCTCTGGTTCACCGGGCTCAGTGGAGCTGGCAAGAGCACCCTGGCCAATGCGGTGAACTCAGCCCTCTTTGAGCAGGGCCTGGCCTGCTACGTGCTGGATGGCGACAACGTGCGCCATGGGCTCTGCAGTGATCTGGGGTTCTCAGATGGGGACCGGGAGGAGAACATCCGCCGCATCGGCGAGGTGGCCAAGCTGTTTCTGGATGCAGGGGTGGTGGTGCTCACGGCCTTCGTGTCGCCCTTTCAGGCGGATCGGGCCAGGGCCCGGAAACTGGTGGACCCAGGGGATTTCATCGAAATTCACTGCGCAGCCGATCTGGAGGTGTGCGAAGAGCGGGACACCAAGGGGCTCTACGCCAAGGCCCGCGCTGGCGAGATCAAGGAATTCACGGGCATCTCCAGCCCCTACGAGGCACCCGAGCAACCGGAACTGCGCATCGACACAGGCCACCAGAGCCTGGAGGTCTGTGTGGCGGAGGTGCTGGCACACCTGCAGGCGGTGAGGGTGATTCCAACCCCGAGCGACGACTGATGGCGAAGAAAGGAGGATGGGAAGAATTCGCTCGCCCCGAGAGCCAGGCCCGCCCAGCGGCCCCATCTCCAGCCACCCCCAAAGCCCAGCAACGGGTGCGGGTGCAGCGCACCAAGGCTGGCAAGGGGGGCAAGACCGTCACTGTGATCACAGGACTGGAGCTTGACGAGGCCACCTCCCTTGCACTGCTCAAACAGCTGAAGGCAAGCGCTGGCACCGGCGGCACCCTGAGGGGGGGGGTGATCGAGCTGCAGGGCGATCAGGTGCTGGGAGCCCTTGCGGCACTGGAAAGGGCAGGGTTCCAGCCGAAGCAGTCGGGGGGGTGAAGCTTGCCATTGGACAGTTCGCTGCTGTGGATGCGTGCCTGAGGGCTTCCAGAATCAGGGCAGTCCTTCACCCCCCATGCCCGATCTGTTCACCCCCCTGCAGCTAGGAGACCTGGAACTTACCAACAGGATCTGGATGGCGCCCCTCACCCGTTGCAGGGCCGAGGAGGGGCACATCCCCGGCCCCCTGATGGCCGAGTATTACGCCCAGCGGACCAGCGCCGGGCTGATCATCGCCGAAGCCACCATGGTGCTGGAGGGACATTCCGCCTTCTGGCACGAACCAGGCATCCACAACCAGGCCCAGATCGAGGGCTGGAAGCTCACCACCAAGGCGGTCCACAGCAAAGGCGGGCGAATCGTTCTGCAGCTTTGGCATGGGGGCCGGGCCTGCCATCCCCTGCTCAACAACGGCCGCCAGCCGGTGGCTCCCAGCCCGATCGCGATCACAGGCGACGAAGTGCACACACCTGAAGGGAAACAGCCCTATGTGCTCCCCCGGGAACTGGGCGACGCGGAACTCCCCGCCATCGTGGATGGCTTCCGGCTGGCGGCCCGCAACGCCATGGCCGCCGGCTTCGACGGCGTGGAGGTCCACGGCGCCAATGGCTATCTGTTGGATGAGTTTCTCAGGGATGGCAGCAACCACCGCGAGGGTCCCTACGGCGGCAGCCTCGAGAACCGGGCCCGGTTGCTGCTGGAGGTGCTGGAAGCGGTGGCCCAGGAAACACCCCTGATGGGTCTGCGACTTTCCCCACTCAACAGCTACAACTCCATGGCCGACACCGATCCCATCGGCCTGATCACCTGGCTCGCGAGCCGGTTGAACGATTTGCCCCTGGCCTATCTCCATCTGATGCGGGCGGATCTGCTGGGGATGCGGCAGGGAGACGTGCTGAGCCCCGCGCGGGCGAACTTCGCCGGGGTGCTCGTGGCCAACATGGGCTACACGGCAGCAGAGGCCTCGGCAGCCATTGAAGCCGGCGCGGTGGATGCGGTGGCCTTCGGCAGAGCCTTTCTGGCCAACCCGGATCTGCCGAAGCGCCTCCACCATGGAGCTCCGCTCCAGGAGGCCGATCCAGCCACCTTCTACAGCCCTGGCCCCGCGGGTTACACCGACTACCTGAGGCTCTCAGAGGTGCCCTCATGACCACGGATTTGGAAGCGATTCCAGCGCCTGGACCTGCCGCGCAGCCCCCTGCCCAAAGTGTCTGAGTGTCCCATCGCAGTGAGGGTGGGGGGCGCAGTGGGCGATGGAGCGGCCTCAAGGCTGCAGGAAAGCCGCCCGAAACGCCGCTGCCGAGAGAATCGACGAGTTGTGCTCCAGATCCGGCTCCACCACCAGCTCCGCCACGCCGGGCTGAAAGGCACGGTGGAGAGCTTTGGCATGGCGCACTGGCACCACCGTGTCGTTGGCTGCCGCCACGATCGTGGTGGGAGTGCGCACCCGGGGCGCTTCGGCCGCCGCATCCCAGCGGTCCTGCAGCAGGAGATTCACCGGCAGCCAGGGCATGGCGCCACGGGCCACGGCCAGGAGACTGTCGAAGGGCACCAGCAACACCAGGCGCTCGATGGGCTGGGTGGCGGCGAGGTGCACGGCAGGGCCTGTGCCCAGGCTGCGGCCCACCACGGTGATGGCGCTGTGGCGTTGGGCCACCAGGGCGTAGAGCGCCTGGGCATCGGCGCGAATGGCGGCTTCGCTGGGGCTTCCCTCGCTGCCGCCATAGCCGCGGTACTGGAGGAGGTAGAGGGCGGTATCGGGCCGCAGAGCGGCCAGCTCTGCCCGAGTGAGCGACACGTCTTCGGCGTTGCCGCCGAAATAGATCAGGGCGCGCGGGCCGGAGTGGGGCCGGTGCGCCACGCGCACCTGGGTGCCCGCCACCTGCAGCGCCAATTGGTTGGTGGGATCAGCGGCGGGCTCGGGGAAGTAGATGAAGGAGCGCTGGCTGGTGCCCACCAACAGGCAAAGAGCGCCATAGCCCAGCGCCAGCCAGGCTGCGCCGCTGAACCAACGGGCGATCATCATCAGAAGATCAACTACTGCATTCAGAGGAAATCCTTGAAACTCCGATCATGTGAGGGATAAACACATTAGTGTCACTGGCTAAAACCTACTCCGGCCTACCTTCTCAATCCCCTACAACAGAAAAAGATTTCCAAAAGAATTTATTCAACTTAGAAATGGTTCCCACTGCGTTCCATGCTTGGGCGCAATGAGCTCGTCGACAATGGTCTCTCTCTTTTCGATCACGACGACATAGGGATAGAGGTGAACAGAGTGGATGGATGCCTGAACTCCGTTCGTCGGTACAACAAGCCTGCGATGCGGGTCGTCCAAGTTTTCAATGGTTCCATCCATTCCGTTCAAACGATCCACCAACCCAGAGACATAGGTTGCAAAAGCATTCTCCCGACCGTGAATGTCCTCACAGAGATAAACTCCGCCTGGACGCACAAAGGGAAGGACTTCCTCGAGTGTTACACGCTGTTGTTCAGGTGTGTGCCCCCCGTCATCTATCACAATGTCAGGCGCAGGAAGTATGCCATCTGCCAAGACCCGTCTCCAGAACGTCCGATCGGCCTGATCTCCGACAAGGACATAAGTGCCAGGCTGTTCATAAGCACGACAGGCCGGCTCAATGTCCACTCCGTAGATTGTTACAGATGGGCCAAAGTAATCGCGCCACATATCAAGTGATCCACCCGAATAGATTCCTATTTCGAGAATGACGAGGCTGTCTCGCTGACGGAAGGTTTTGAAGTGGCGATGATAGATTTCAAAGTAATGTCGCCACTTCCAGATACCAGCCCCTTCAGTGCGTGCATCGAAAAAGGTTTCAAGAGGAGAACGATCCACATTGCGTGGATGGGGCTGTTGCTGACTGATGGGCGATGCGACGAATCGGTCAGCAAATTCTTCTCCCTGTTGACGCCACTCGTGCTTGCCGGGGAAAAACCGCCGGAAAAGTCGGCGGGCGGATGCCTGAATCATGCTGAGATCTGATGGCAGCGGTTGGGATATTCCCACTTTGCCGATTCAAACAACAGCCTTAGTCATCTGCAAGACCACAGACGCAGAAAAAGCGCTCCTCAGTGAGCGGCACCACAAACTGCCATGGCAAAGCCAAGCAGCGGTAGCTAATTAGCCACCCACACTAGCGGCTCCGCCTTGCGCCAATAGCGGGAAAAGCGCTTCAGATCAGGCGATCCCGGGCCCGTCTGGGGAAGATCCACAAAGGGCTCCGGCTCCAACACCCGCAGCGGCAGTTCAGCTGCCAGCGCCTGGGCGATCAGCACGAAACGCGGATCCACCGCCCGGCTGGTCACCACCCCATCAGCTCCCGCCGCTCCAGCCGCCGCCAACACTTCAGCGACCACATCGCCCTGCCTCTCCTCCACCGCCAACTCCGCCACACACTCCTGCAAAAAGCGCAGCCGCCCTGGCGCCAGGGGAACCGGCGCTCCAATCCTTTGGCCGCCAGTTGTGGCGGTGCGGCCGGCGATCAGCTCCCCATCCCACACAAACACCGCCGGGGCATCGGGATGGGCCCGCAGGGCTGGGTTCGCCGGCCCCAGGGCCTCGCCATGCACCCACACCAGGGGGCGCCGGGGGGGCGGGCTGGAACCCATCGGCACCTCCAGATCGGGCAGGGTGACGACCTCTCCCGCCTCGCCCCCCTTGGTGCTCCCGGGCCCGATGCCCACCCGTCCTGCAGGCGCTGCGGAGGCAAACAGCCGCTCCTGCAGATCCTCATAACTCGCCTCAAACGGGCAGCCTCCCGGCGCGCCCGCCCCGCCCCTTTCGGCGGCCGGGCAGTTGGCGCAGAAACGACCGCTGCTGAAGCGTTCCAGATTCCCCCGGTTGAAGATGTAGGGCTTGTGGCTGAAGGCGCTAGCCACCCACTGCCAGCTGAGGTTGTTGCTGGCTGGATCGCCATCCAGCAGGTGTTGCAGAAACCAGCGGGCTCCCACCTGCCAGCGCACCCGCCGCCAGTGCACCACATCGGCCGCCAGCCACATGCGGGCATGGTTGTGGAGCCAGCCTGTGCCCATCAACTGCGCCGCAAAGCCATCCATGCAGGCCAGGCCGGTGGCTGCCGCAGAGAGATCGGAGGGCAGATCAGAGGCATAGGCCTCCGGGAGATG
>JBEIRX010000079.1:0-3975 GCA_040375715.1 Aphanothece sp. | reverse complement strand
GCCTACGGATCCACCACCGGCCCAGATGTGTCGCACCTGGCGGGCACCTCGGAGCTGGAGCGTTACGCCTCCGCCGTCTGGCTCCTGGAGCGGCCCAAGCCGCCCGATGGCGCCCCGCCAGCCAAGGGCGCCTTGGAGCTGCACCACGGCAAATTCCGCCACGGCCAGCTCAGCGATGCCGATCTCTCCCGTTCCCTGCTGCGCGTCGATCGGGCCCATTGCTTCATTGAGGCTGATGAGGCCCGCATGGCCTTCTCAGGCCCCAACCTTTACCCCGGAGTGAGCGTGCGATGAACCGTCCTGCAACTCCTCCCCACCCAAAGAGCAACCACCTCCCGCATCTCCGCCCCAATCACCTGCCCAAGCACCTGGTGGAGGCCGTGCGCCAGAAGGCCTCCATCCTGGAGTTCTTCCCTCGCTCCTCCCTGCGCCGCTCCGGCAAGGAGTTCCTCACCCGCTGTCCCTGGCATGACGATCACTCCCCCTCGCTGACCATCAACCCCCAACGCAACCGCGTCCATTGCTTTGTGTGCGGGAAGGGAACGGATGCCATCGGCTGGCTCCAGGAGAGCCAGGGGCTCACCTTTGCTGAGGCCGTGCAGGAGCTGGCGAGGCGCTATGGCATTCCGCTCCCAGAACAGAACCCCGAGGAAGCAGCCAAGGCCGAGGCCCTGCGCAAGGAACGGCAACGCTTGCTCGCCTGGAGGGAGAGCCAGCAAGAGGCCTTTCATCAAGCCCTCCTGGCCGACATCGCCGCGCAAGGGCCAGCTCTGTCCTATCTGCAGGAGCGAGGGATCACCCCCGACACCGCCATCGCCTGGGGGCTGGGGCTCAATGCCCGCCGCCTCATGCTTCCCATCTGCGATGCCCAGGGCCGTTGCTGCGGCTTCTCTGGGCGCACCCTTGCAGGCGAGGAGCCCAAATATCGCAACAGCGCAGGCGATGCCCTCTTCTGCAAAAACCAGCTGCTCTTTGGTCTGCACCACGCCGCAGACGCCATCCGCCGTAGCGGACAGGCTCTCCTGGTGGAAGGGCCCCTGGATGTGATCCAGCTGCACCAGGCCGGCTTCCCCAAAGCAGTCGCCGCGATGGGCACCAGCCTCTCGGCCGAGCAGCTGCAGTCGCTGATCAGGGCAGGGGCCAAGCGGTTGCTGGTGGCTTACGACGGGGATCCCGCAGGGCGCAAGGCCACCGGGCGGCTGATCACAGAGCTCCATCCCCACCTGGTTGCAGGAGGGCTGGATCTGGCTGTGGTGACACTCCCATCAGGGAGTGATCCCGATGGGCTGATTCGCAAAGAAGGGTCAGGGGCCCTGCAGAAGCTTCTGGATGGGGCCACCCATTGGCTCAGCTGGGAGCTCGATCAGCTCCTGGCTCCCCTTGTGGCGAATCCCGATGACCTCTCGGCGGTGCAGCGCTGTGAGCGCCAGGCCAAGGAACTTCTGGCGCTGCTTCCCTCAGGAGCCCTCCGGCAGCGGGCGGAGCAGCGGCTCCAGGAGGGGTTGGGGGTGGTGCCCAAGGTGGTGTGCTCCAAAGCCAAGGCGCGCCAGAGGGAAAGTGGACTTCTTGCCAAGGGAGCACAGCCCTGGCCTCCCTGCGTTTCAGATCCAGTAACGGCAGAAGCCCTCGATGGGGCCACAGTGATCGAGCGGGCAGAGCTGCGGGCCCTGCGGCTCTTTCTCTGCAGCCCTGTCTGCCGCGATCCCCTGGCGGTGCTTGTGATCCAAAACGACCTCTACCGCAGGGCTCAGGCCTGCCTCGTAGAAGCTCACCGGAGGCTCAGTGGGCCCATTCGCAGTGCGCAGGAGGATCCGCTGCCCAGGGCGGTGATGGCCATGGGGCCTCAGTTGGAGCCCCGACTGGCTGCCTTCCTGGAGAGCATCTGCACCATGGATTCAGCAGCTCGGGAGGCGCTCTTTCTCAAGCCTGAGGGGGAGATGATGGCGGTATTGGATGTGTTGGAGCCGGTGAAGTGATTCTGAGAACGCCCGGCATCACCCGCGCCCACTTTCAAGATTGATGAGAGAGTTCGTGGAGGGCGTCGGGTGCATGCCGTTGTTATGTGGCGCGTTGTAAATACGAGATCGTCGCATTGAATTTAAATCTCTGCTCTTTGGCATTTCCAAATTCAGATTCAAGCCTTGGTCTGAGCCATAAACGTAGGTCTTCGATTTCTTCTTCAGCTTCCTCAATAATATTAGACCGCGTAATCAGAAAATCTATCGATCCTTCAAGCGAGAAGCCGATTGTATGTTTATACACTTCTTCTTCGAGCAAATAAAATCCATACGCATTTGCATTTTTCTCCGTGAAGACATCCTTTTCTCTTGGCGGCATCGGATACTTTTTGAGATATTCCTCATACCAGCTTGGGGGATCAGCATTCTCCGCCATTTGCCCTGTGGGACAATTGTTATAGGCAATCAGCCAGCCACTTGGACGCAGGACTCTACGCGCTTCCGTAAGAAATCTGTCCCGTTGAGCCCCGTCGAGCCAATGGAAAACTTGAGAAAGCGTGATGATGTCAAATTTGTTTTCTGCAAAAGGAAGATTCTCATCAGGAGTAACAATATATCTGACTTCATTCACTTCTTCAGCTAACGCAACCATTTCTGCTGAATTATCAACGCCGATAACATTTCCAGCGAGTTCTTTCAGAGCGATAGTGGAAAGACCAGTGCCGCAGCCAACATCGAGAGCAGACGATAAAGGTTCGGTGATTGAAAGAAAATCTTTGATGCGCTTGATTATTACAGGATGGAAATAAGGTCGTCCCTTAGCGTAGCGTTCTGCTGCTGATTTAGTAATAAAGTGATTCTTCATCGTGATTTATGCGAAGCCACATAACACTGAATGGACGGGTCCGGTATCGGATTGTAGTCCGTCTGCGCGTTCGGCCAAAGATGATCATGGCTTCATCGGCATACCTCTGATATCCACCCCGCAAGAGTGAGTGGCATTGATTTAACGATGTATTCCCAGCATTTTAAACGGACCCGGTATCCAAGGCGAAGAACGCCGCATTGGGAACAGCTCCACCCCCTAAGTATCCCTACCCACCGGCAATCCCCACCCCACAGCCCACAAAACCAGGAGGACACTGAACCCAGCCCCAAGGAGGTGTCATGGACGACACCCGTGTCCACGCCCGCGCCAACTGCCTGGGCCAGACCTGCCTGAGCTGGCAGAGCGATGGTGAGATGAGCCCTGAGGATCGTCTGTTGGTGTTGGAGCGCTTACTGCAGGTGGATGCCTGCGCGTCTGGTTCCAGAAAGTGTTGGTTGATCAGTGAGGGGTGGACAAGTGAGCGCTCGATCCCCATGGCCAGCTGATCAGCCCCCCCGCGGAACCCTCTGTCTCCCCCAGAGCCAAACTCCTAAGCCTTCAATCTGTTGCACCCCCCTGGCTCCCGAGTTCAGTCCTGGCTTGTCTGCCCCCAGCGCATCGATGGCCCGCCGATCCATGCCCCAGCCCCTCCCCAAAGATGCCATCGACTACGTGCTCCTGCACCGGGATACGGGCTGCGCGCTCTACACCACCCGCGCCACGGAGGCAGAGATCCACCGGGCGAATCAGAAGCTCAAGCAAGCCGGCCAGCGCTCGCGCTATGTGGCGGCCAGGCACCTGGGGCACCAGCCACGGGGGCAGGGCTGAATCGTCCCCATCCGGGGGCATCGCAGCCCATGGACGTGGGACCAGTCTTGCGACCACCAGGCCAGGCCCAAGCAATGGCAACCCCAGCGAGCAGCAAGGCCATGGGCAACAGCCCGCCCGATCGAGGAGAGGGGCAACGGCGTTGGCTGGAGCAGCTCACCCAGCAATGGGAAGCCGATGGCACCCACCTGCTCAGGCCCATGGCCGGCAGGGAGGGGGCTACTCCAAACGATCGTTGAGCTCACGTGTTGCGCTGAGCTTTGCTGAGAGGTGTTGGCTTGCTCTGGGTAGGGTTCCAGAGCAAGCCGGTAGCAGGAATTG
>JBEIRX010000039.1:0-14131 GCA_040375715.1 Aphanothece sp. | reverse complement strand
CCGGCTCCCTGCTGCCGGAGGCGCCGCCGATCTGCCGGGGTTGCTGCAGGCCGATGGCTTCGAGGCGCTGCACCAACTGCATCGCTCGGAACCCCAGCCGCCGGGCCGTCTGCAGGGAGTCCTTATCAGGCCCTGCTGTCCTGATCGGCCACCAGCAGCAGACCGCCCATGATCGCCCGGTTCTTGAACAGCTGGATCCGCTCCATCTTGTCGTCCACATCGCCGTGGAACAGTAGGGTGGTGGGCACCAGGAACAGCAGCAGCAGCACCGCTCCGAGTCGGGCTTTCCAGCCGCTGATCACCAGGGCCGAACCCACCGCCATCAGGGCCATGGCGGCCACCAGCAGCACAGGCGCCAGCGGCAGCCCCTTAGCGGCGATGGCGCCGGCCACACCGGCAAAGCCCGTCAGCTTGCCGATCACGGCATGGATGAACACAAGGCAAAGCAGCACCCGGGCAATGCGGTTCAGCAAGGAGGGCTGGTGGTTCATGGGGGGCATGGTCTGCTGCAGGAATTGTGGGCCCATGGGCTGCGGGCCGGCGCATACAGCGTGCCCCATCCCGAGCCCTCGGACGTGGCCTGAGGCGAGCAGGGGGGCCAGCTCCCTTAACCTCCCCTGAACCGGGAGCGCAGGGTGACCTTCGAGCAGCTGAGGCACTTCCTGTCGCGCGTGCAGCGCGATCCCGAGCTCAGACGACAGGTGGAGGAGGCGATCACCGCCGATGAGGTGGCACTTCGGCAATGGGGTGCTGCTGCTTCCGATTGAGGATCCCTGGCAGACCCTGGAGGGTCAGCGACATCGCCTTTAGCCGGGTGGCCCCAGCGCAGGTGAAGCATGTCGCCGAGGGGCTGATCCATCTCGCCCCCTGGAGCGCCACGGGCGAACGCAGCAGGCCTGCCAGGGAGTGGCGGAGGCCCTGCGTGCCCAGGTATTCCGATCGACTGCGGCGACAGCCTCCAACGCATGCGCTGGCGCAAGCTGGTCTGGAACATGGGGTTCTCGGGTCTGTGCACCGTCAGCGGCAGGGGCACTCAGGGCGTGTTGGCTAACGCCTCGCTGCGGGCCCGTCTCGAGGGGATTGCGCAGAGAGGACGGCCCTGGTGCTGCAGACGAGGCTTTCTTCATTGGAAATCAGCGGCGGGACAACCGGCCTTGACTCTCCAGTAACTGGAGGCATCAGGCTGGATGGATCCTCTTCTCCCTGGCTGCCCATGTCGACCCCCACCCTTGATGGCGTCCGTCTCTACCGGATGGATCTGCCGGACCATCCCTGCCCCTGGGGCCTGCGGGCCCTGCGGCTGCTGCAAGAGCGGCACATTCCCTTCGAAGACCATCGCCTCACCAGCAGCGAGGCGGTGGAGGCCTTCAAGGAAGCCCAGGGGGTGGCCACCACACCGCAGGTGTTCGTCGGCTCGGAGCGAATCGGTGGCTACACCGATCTGGCCGCCAGACTCGGCGTGCAGCCGGAAACGGCGAAGATCTCCTACACGCCGGTGGTGGCGGTGTTCAGCACAGCGGCCCTGATGGCGGTCGTGCTCACGGCTGGGATCAGCGGCTTCATGGGGATCGCCATCTGCCTGCTGGCCATGCTCAAGCTGATGGATGTGGAGGCCTTCGCCGCCAGCTTCCGCAAGTACGACCTGCTCAGCCAGCGCTGGCGCCCCTGGGGACGCCTCTATCCAGGCCTTGAACTGCTGGTGGGTCTGGGGGTGTTGCTCCAACCCCAGCCCATCGCCGCAGCCCAGCTCGTGGGAGCCGTGGCGGCAGGGCTCGGGGCGATGGGGATGGTGTCGGTGGGCAAGGCGGTGTTTCTCGATCACCTCGCCCTCAACTGCGCCTGCGTGGGCGGCAACTCCAAAACGCCCCTTGGCGTGGTGAGCTTCGCGGAGAACCTGATCATGGCCGCCATGGGAGCTGTGATGCTGGCTGGCCGCTGAGCGGCGCTCAGGCCCGGTCCCGACCGCTGGGAAGCAGCAGAGCCAGCCCGGAAGCAATCACCACCAGGGTGAGCACCCCAAGCAGCAGCGAGTAGTAGGGCTGCAGGTTGATGGGGCCGAACGTGCCGGCGTGGATCTTGAGCAGCCAGAAGGCATCGATGCCGCGCTCCAGCAGCAGGCTGTAGAGCGAGCCACTGGCGGCCGTGAGCAGCAACGGCACAGCGGCCAGGGGCACCACCAGGCGATGGGCCCGGCGGAACCGGACGCTGAGGGGTCCCGGCATCGGCTTCACTCCTGCCTGAGCTCCTTATGCAACATCGCCTCGCTGCTGCAGGGCATCCAGAGCCCATTGTTCTGATGGGTGCCCTTGCAGCCCAGCTCCTTGGCGCGCTTCTCCGCCTCGGCCTGGGTCTTGTAAAGGCCCTTGGCATGGGCGAGGACCGGTCCGGGCAGGAGCAGGAGCACACAGAGCAGGACCACCACCATGCTCAGCCGTTGATCAGCGGGAGAAGAAGGCATCAAGTTGATGCTACTGGTGTTTGTCGCGCGAGAGCCTTGATTTTTGGCTTGGATGTTCTGCGCACGGCATCCAGAGATCGCCCATGGCGTGCACGCCCTCACAGCCCAGCTCACGGGCTTTCTGAAGGGCCACCTGCCGGCTTGGGTAGGCCAGCAGCTGGTGCTGGGCAGACCCGCGGCTGGGGTGTTGATGGCCGCTGCCAGGACTCAGCGACCAGATCCCCATGGCATGGACACCGGCCACCACCACCCCCATGCCCACCACGCAGGCGTTCAGCACGCCCATGCCCACCACCCCGAGGCTGATCACTCCCATCGGCACCACGCCGATGCTCACCACTCCCATCGGCACGATGCCGATCGAGATGATGCCCAGGGGTGCGATCCCGAAGGCGATGCGTTTGGGCTTGTCGCCGCATTGGGCCATGGAACTGCCTGGCCTCAATGGGAGGTTCCGGAACCGTGGGCGTCACCATGCTTGGCGCAGGGCATCCACTGGTGTCCCATCTTGTGGGCGCCGGTGCAATGGAAATGCAGCTTGGCCGCCTTCTCCGCTTCCGCCTGGGTGGGGTAAAGAGCGGGAACCCCGCCGGAACCGGCGGCCGGAGCGGCGAAGGCAGCGCCGGACAGCAGCAGATTGGCGCTGATTGCGGCTGCGACCCGGACAACCCATGGGCTGGAACGAAACGGCATGGAACGGGGCGCGCGCGGGACAGGCTGCACGCACCCTAGCAAAAGTCTCCAGTCATGCACGGCTGCTAGAGAGTTGCACCAGGCCCTCCGCCCTCTGGAGCTGCCTAGGCTTGGAAAGCAACCACCAGGTGGAGGGTTTTGGCCTTGGCCCGCCAGGGAACCATTTCAGCCACAGCAGCTCCAAGCTTGCGCATCGGCGAGGTGGCCCGGCGCACCGGCATGCCGGTGAAGACAATCCGCTTCTACTGCGACGAGGGATTGCTCCAGCCCAAGGCCCGCTCCGCCTCTGGATACAGGCTGTTTGATGAAGAGAATCTCGCCGAGCTGACGATCATTCGTGCCCTCCGGGCGATGGATGTGGCCATACCAGAACTGGCGAAGATCCTGGAGGTGCGGCGCGCTGGAGTCTGCAACTGCTCGGTGTTGAAAGGAAGCATTGCGACCAAGATGGAGTCGATCAATCAGCGGATCTCTGAGCTCGCCGCCATGAAGGATGAGCTGGCCCGCCTGCTGGAGAGCTGGCAGGACTGCGGTGGTCTGAGGGCTGATCGCTGAGGCCGTGGCCCTGAGCCAGCGCCAGCCTCGTTGATCAGCAGGAGAAGTTGATCAGTAGGAGAAGAGGCCATCGAACTGGTGGTACTCGGGCTTGTTGAGTCCGTCGTGCTGGAGCATGCGCCGCAGCTCGATGATCTCGCGCCGCTGGGCCACGATGATCTCTTGCGCCAGGCGCCGGATCGTGGGGTTGGTGGTCTTCTTCAGCGCGTCGTGGGCCATCACCAATGCGCCGCCATGGTGGGCGAGCATCCCTTCGAGGAACCAGGTGACGCGGTTCTCCCGTGTGGGCGTGGAGCCCATCATCTGCATCGCCTGGATGTGAGCGGCACTCATCCGTTCCAGGCTGTCCATGCTGTTGGGATCGCCACCGGTCTTCAGTGCCACGGGATAGACCGGCGCCTCGGGGTACCAGGCCTTGCGCCACTGCCCCATCGCCTTGATCTCCTGGGCCTGATCTCGCCAGATCGACTTGGCCAGAGCACCCACCCCGGGCTCGCCAATATCGAACACGAACTCACTCATGCGCAGGGCGCCGGTGTGGTGCTGCACCATGGCGTCGAGCCAGCGCAGGTCGTAGGTGCGCCCGGCAGGGCCCACCTCATGAGTGTGGGCGCTGTGATCCACGGGGCCGACAGGGGCTGATCCTTCTGTGGGGGCTGGAACCACCGGATCGTGCTGATGGTGTCCCTGATGGGGATCCTCCTGAGCCGGGACCGGAACCGCGGCCGCCAGAAGGCCGAACAGCGCCAGAAGGGCAGGAGCAGCGCGCATCGAGGGAACGGAACCAAGGAATCAGCCCCACAATGCACGCTCCTGTTGGTTGAGAGTCAAGGGGTGATCGCCCGAAGGCGCGGATCCGTGGCCGTCCGTCAGCTGCTGGGCAGCTTCACCGGCCAGGGGCCGCGAACCACTGTTGGTACCAACGAGCCATCTGCTCTATCTCCTCGCTCTGCACCCGCACCATCGCCGCCTCCAGCTCCCGCAGCTCGGGATGGACGGTGCCCCACTGGGCATGGGAGGCCATCATCACGCCCATGCGGTGGTGGGCAATCATCTGCTCCAGAAAAGCTCGATCGAAGTCGGGTGCCGTGCGCAGGGCGTCCAGGCTGGTGGCAAAACCGGGCATCCCCATCCCCATGCCGCCTCCCATTCCCATGCCGGGGCCCATGCCTTGCCAGGTGGGGACCTCCACCCCATACCACTGGCGATACCAGCGCCGCATCTGGGCATTCTCGCGGCTCTGACTGGTGCGGATCCGCTCGGCCAGGGCCCGGATCTCCGGACGCCTGGAGCGCTGCAGGGCCAGATCCGCCATGGCGATCGCTCCCTCATGGTGAGGAATCATCATCACGATGAAACGGCCATCGGCCGAGCGGCTACCCATCGGCATGCCTCCCCAGCCCTGGGCGGCGGGCGCATCGGGTGGGAGCACCGTCGGCGGTGATCCAGACGACAGGGGTGCTGCCGTCGCCGCAACAGCGAGGCTCAGCCACACGCTAGTGAGCGCAAGCACCCCAGACTTGGCGCGTCTGAGGGTTGACGGGAACCGGAAGACCATGGCTCTGCTCCTGTCCCTTTCTCAGGTCTGTGCATCGGCGGCAAAGCGCAGCCCGGCGAGCTGCCGCTCAGGATCCTGCGGGTGGGGTCGATGCCAGCAGATGCGCACGCTGCGATGGCTGAGCCCTGCGCCATGGGCCTGGGTCAACAACTGACCCGGGGCTTCCGGCTGGAGGGGCACGGCAGCCTTGAGCACGACTGTCACGCCCCCGGTGCTGAAGGCGATGAGATCCACCGCCACCACGGCCTGTGGATGCTGATCGAGCTGCAGCCAGCCATCCTGCGGAACCCCCATCGGCCAATACTCCACCTCCCGGCAGGCGCCAGAGGAGCAGCAGATATTGGGTAGTCGATGGAGAGGGAACACGCCCTCGGCTGGAACGGTCTGGAGGCCGTCTTGCGCGGGACTCGGGTACGGGGTCATCGATGACCTCCAACGGATCCTCTGAACCTATGAAGCCCGCGCTGCCGCGTATGAGCGACGCATTGAATCGCAACCTCGCCGGGTCGCAGACAGCCGGCCAGCTCAGCCCAATCCGCCCAGGCGGATCAGGGCGCCCACCACCACGAAGGCGATCGCCAGGGCGGTGATGCCGCGGATGTGCCTGGTCAGGCCGCCAAGGTTGTCGTCGGTGAGGCTGGGAATCAGCCGCAGGCGGGCCTGCAGAGCCAGGGCGGCAGTGGCGGCCAGCAGCAGCAGCTTCACGCCCACCAGCATCCCGATCGGGTTAGCCGGGTTGAACAGGCCCTGGAAACCAGGCAGGTCAATCCAGCCCATCCACAGCCCGGTGAGCACCTGCAGGGCCAGGGCCGTGAGCCCCAGCCGCTCGAACACCTCCTCGAAAGCACGGATCTGGGCCGCGCTCTGTGCCCGAAGCGCCCGGGGCAGCACCCCCAGATCCAGCACAAGATGGCCGCCGGTCCACACCGTGGCGGCCAGGGCATGCACGATCACCAGCAGTGGGAAGACGGACACGGCACGCTCCTGGGCAGCTCCTTCCATGATGGGAGCCACCGCCCTTGCTGCTGAGCGATCCTGGGGGTCTTCCGGGAGTTGCGCAAAACCATGACCGCCAATCCTCCCTGCGATGTGCTGGTGATCGCCGCCAGCAACGGCCAGAACCTGCAGCTGGCGGAGCGGTTCGCCGCCGCCGCGAGGGAGCAGGACCACAGCGCCGAGGTGCTCGATCTCACCGCAATCGACCTGCCCCTCTTCACCCCCCGGGCCCAGGCCACCGGCACCCCTCCTGCCCTGACCGATCTGGAGGCCCGGCTGGCGGCCGCGCCGCGCTGGGTGATCTGCGCGCCGGAATACAACGGCTCGATCCCACCGGTGCTCACCAGTGCGATCGCCTGGTTGTCGGTGCAGGGTGATGACTTCCGGGCCCTGTTCAACGGCCGTCCGGTGGCCATCGCCACCCATTCCGGTGGTGGCGGCCATACCGTGCTCACGGCCTTGCGGCTGCAGCTCGCTCACCTTGGCGCCCACGTGGTGGGCCGGCAGCTGGTGAGCAACAGCACCCATCCCGCCAAGGACGACACGATCAGCGATCTGATCTCCCGCTTGCACCACCTTCGCAGTCCCCTGCCATGACCACCACCATCCCTGCCACCACCCAGGCCCGACTGGTGTTCCGCCCCGCCGCTGAACGCTTCCACAGCCAGTTCGACTGGCTGGACAGCTGGCACAGCTTCTCCTTTTCCAACCACCACGACCCGGCCTGGATGGGCTTTGGGCCCCTGCGGGTGATCAACGACGACAGGATCGCTGCCGGCCGGGGCTTCGGCATGCACCCCCACCGCGACATGGAGATCATCACGGTGATGGTGGAGGGCCAGCTGAACCACCGCGACTCCATGGGCCACGCTGAGGTGCTGCGCGCCGGCGAGGTGCAGCGGATGAGTGCCGGCACTGGTGTGGTGCACAGTGAGATCAACGAGGGGGCCACAGCCTGCCGGCTGCTGCAGATCTGGATCGAGCCCAGCAGCGCCGGTATCGCCCCCGCCTACGAGCAGAAACCCTTTGCCATCGGCCCTGGCTGGACATCGCTGCTGGATCCCAACCAGTCCGACGGCGCCATGGCCATCCACCGGCCGGTGCGGCTCTGGCGGGCGCAGCCCGATGCCGGCCAGACGCTCAGCCTGGCGATCGGCAGCGGCAGCCACGGCTGGATCCAGCTGATCGATGGGGCTGGCGCGGCCGATGGCCAGGCCCTCCAGCAGGGGGATGGGCTGGGCTTCGCCGCCGGCACCCTTGCGAGCTTCACGGCAGCCACAACTGGAGCAGATCTGCTGCTCTTCGAGCTGCATTGAACGCTGTGGCGCCGTATTGTCCCCAACCGGGGACTGACGGCACGGCAGGGGAGTCAGAGGATGGTTCCAGTTTTCATGGTGCGCCATGGCCAGCACCACCCCCGCAAGGGAGATCCCCTTCCTGTTCCCCACCTGCCTGCAGTGGACTCCGGATGGAGAGCTCTGCGCGGAGGATCGCTGGCTGTTGCTCCTTCGGCTAGGGCCTCAGCTCCGATCCGCCACGGAGAAGGCCTAACACGTGTGCAACTTGATGGCTCTCTGAATTCCCAGTGGAGATAGGGCTGCGTTTGCTGAACCAGGGGCATGAAGGGGCGGCTCGTTTGGGGCGTTCAGACCTTGCCGGAAAGAAACACGATCAGCAGCAGCAAACTCATCAGGGCCAACTCGTTCAACATTGAATCCATCTCCAGTTCCATTCCCTGATGAAGGACCATTCTCCAATGCCAACTAGGGCAATGGCACCCCCCATGCGGGGGCAATGGCTGCAGCCCTAGCCTTCCCAGAGCCTCAGCTGATATCCGCCGATAGCATGGGACTAGGCGTTGCGGCTGAGTGATGCACCGCAGGACTCTCCTGCTCCAGATCCTCGGCTTCACTGGGGCATCCCTCGCTGTTCCCCGCTCCTTAGCGAAAGCCCGAACCGCTACGCCCCCCGGTGCACCACTGCTGCGGCTCCCCCTGCCTCTCCCGATCGACGGCCTGGATGCAGCAACGCAACGGCAGGTCTATGCCCGCACCGTTGTCGATGATCGCCTCACCGTGCCGACTGGATTCGGCAGCGATGTGCTCGCCGTGTGGGGCGACCCGCTCGCCGATGGACGTTTCGGCATGAACAACGATTTTCTGGCCTTCTTCCCCCAGCCTGACGGCACTGCCCTGCTCACGGTCAATTTCGAGTACATCAGCTTCCGCAACTGGCGCGAGGGTCTCAAGGAGGTGGTACCCAACGCTCCAGATGTGCAACAGCTGATCCAGGCCCTCGCCGATCGGGATGGACGCATCGATGCCTCGACCCTGGCGGCGGAGGATCCCCTCCGGGCGCTGGTAGTGGCTGTGGCCGCAACGGCGATGGCGGACCTTGGCATCGGCGTGTCCACCCTCCGCAAAGACTCGGCGGGCCGCTGGCGCAGGGAGCCCGGCCCCCGCGACCGGCGCCTCACCGGCCTCAGTGGCCTGGCCGATCCAGGCCAGCTGCTGCGCAGCAGTGGGCCCGCTGCAGCGGTGTTTCGTCTCCCCAAGCGGCTCGGCTACAACGATGGCCTGGGGGATCGGGTGGTGGGCACCTTCGCCAACTGCGGCGGTGGGCAGACGCCCTGGGGCACCCTGCTCTCGGCCGAGGAAAACATCCAGGATCAGGTGGTGGAGGCGGTCTATGCGGACGGCTCCTCCCCGCCGCCCTCCGAGCGGCCCTTCCGCTGCGATGGGGAACGCCTCTCCGGCCTGGGCAACCCCTTCGCACTGGCTGGCAACAAATACGGCTGGATGGTGGAGGTGGATCCAACCCGCCCCCAGCGGCCGGCGGTGAAGCACACCTGGCTGGGTCGCTTCCGCCATGAGGCTGTGGCCGTGCGGGCCGTGGCGGGCCAGCCGCTGCTGGTGTACTCCGGCTGCGACCGCCACGGCGGCCACCTCTACCGCTTCGTGAGCCAGGGACTCGTGAAGAATCCACAGGATCCGGCCAATTCCAGGCTGTTGGAGGACGGGAGGCTGGAGGTGGCTCGCCTGGAGCGCGCCGGAGCCGATGGGGTGGGGCGGGGGCGCTGGCTGCCCCTGGCCCCCTCTACGCCGGTGGATCCCGCCCAGCCCAGCCGGCTGGCGGACCTCAGCCTCCCCCAGCCCACCCAGGTGCCCCACAGCGACCGCACCCGCGCCGGCGCCGAATCCCTCCTAGACGATGGGGCCGTGGACGCCTATCGCCGCCGGTTCCCCACCCTGGCCGATCTCTATCCGGGTACGGGAGAGGAGCAGATGGGGGCCATCCTGATCGATGCCCATCTGGCGGCGAATGCCATCGGCGCCACCGCCACAGCCCGGCCGGAAGACACGGAACTCGAACCCGCCACAGGGGCTCTGCTGGTGGCCTTCACCGCCGCGGGCCGCGACGCGGAGGGAGCCGCTGATCCAGCGATCTTCCAGGGGCCTGCCGGGGAGAAGGCCTGGCCCTATGGCTGGGTGATGCGGCTGGAGGAAGAGTCGCCGCAGGGGGGGAATGGGGAAGGTTTCCGTTGGCGCATGGTGGCCACCGGCGGTGCTCCCTGGCAGGGGGGCATGGGCTTTGCCAATCCGGACAACCTGGCCTTCGATCGCGCCGGCAACCTCTGGATGCTCACCGATCGCTCAAGCACCTCCAGCGACACCGATCTCTTCGGCAACAACAGCTGCTGGCTCTTCCCCGCCAGCGGGCCGTTCCGGGGCCAAGCCCTGCCGTTTGCCACTGGCCCGGTGGAGTGTGAGCTCTGTGGCATCTGCTTCGATGGAGTGCTCGGCCACGGGCAGGAGACCACCCTGTTTCTGGCAGTGCAACATCCCGGGGAAGCGAACGGCACCCGCCGCGAAGGGGCCATGGAGATCCAAGCGCACCAGCTGGTGGACCGCAAAGGGGGCAGCTTCCAACAATTGCGTACGGTGCCGTTGGGCTCCAACTGGCCCTCAGGAGTTCCCGGCCGCGCCCCTCGGCCGGGGATCGTGGCCATCCGCAGACTGGATGGGGGACCGCTGCTACAGGGCTGAAGGATGGAGGCCTTAACGATCTCCTAACGAGCCGTGCCCATTGTGGTGGCTCTGCATCGTCACCATGACCCCCGCTGAAGCCTTCGCCGTTCTTCCTTTGGCGGCCGTCAGCGCCGACAACAGGCTGCAGCCTGAGGAGAGGGATCTGCTGAAACGGCAGCTGCGAAGCCGCAGCCCCTACAGCGAAATGGATCCGGTCGCTTTCGGAACCATGGTGTCAACCCTGCTGCTCGCTCTACGGGACAGGCGTCAGGCCCTGGTGGAGGAGGCCGCCGCGCTGCTCAGCCCCGAGGAACAGGAGCGAGCCTTTGCCTTCGCCGCCCGCCTGGTGCATGCCGATCGGATCGCCACCCAGGAGGAGGTCAGTCTTCTGGCGGATATCAGCTGCGCCCTCTCGGTGCCGACGGAGCGGCTGCGGGAGATCGAGACCTCCTTCGCCCTGTTGAGCCCCGAGGCCCTCTGAGCGATTTCAAACGAGCCTCTGAACGGTGAGGATCGGAGGGATTAAGCCACCACCTGAGCGTTCCAACACCTGAGCGCCGCCGTTCCGCGGTAGTCGCTAAGAACATTGAGGGTGGCGGTATCAAGCAGGAACCGACCACCTTCCTTTGGTGGCAGCTCCAGCCAGCGGGCTGTGAGCACCCGCAGCAGATGCCCATGGGCGAAAAGGATGGCAGGCCCCCGGGGGGCCTCAGCTCGCAGCCGGGCCAACACGCGATCCACACGCTCACCCACCTGCTGGGGGCTCTCGCCCTCTGGACAGCCATCCGCAAACACCTGCCAACCGGGGGCGTTGAGGCGGATCTTTTCGGTGGTGAGGCCCTCATAGGCCCCGTAGTTCCACTCCATCAAATCAGGCTCCACCTCCGCCTGATCTCCCAGCCCAGCCAGCTCGCAGGTGCGCCGCGCCCGTTGCAATGGGCTCACCAGCACTCGAGCAAAGTGCTGGGTGGCGAGAAGGGGGGCCAAGACCATCGCCTGACTCTCCCCCCGGGCCGTGAGAGGAATGTCAGTGAGGCCGGTGTGCTGCCCTGAGAGACTCCAGTTGGTTTCGCCGTGGCGAACGAGCACCACATCGGTGGGCTTGAGGGTGAGCTGGGTCATGTCAGAAGGATTGCCAATTGTGCTCCAACTTGACCCGCCCAGCTGAAGGC
This sequence comes from Aphanothece sp., assembly GCA_040375715.1. GTDB lineage: Bacteria > Cyanobacteriota > Cyanobacteriia > PCC-6307 > Cyanobiaceae > Cyanobium. The sequence goes on along the minus strand of JBEIRX010000039.1, from coordinate 2,671 downwards.
AGAAGAAACCGCCGTGGCAACAGGTTTTCGTGGTGAGCGCCATCATAGGGATCGCATGTGGTTTCCCAGATCACCACAAAACGAAAACAGATCGGCTGGCCTGCAGAGGCATCGAAGGGGACCTCATTGAACCAGGTATCGGCGTTCACAAATTCCAGCCGGGGTGCGCGACGCAAATCCCAATTCCCAAGCTCTGGCACATCTCCACTCACCACCACAACCTGGCCCATTTGGGTGAAAAAACCATTGAGCTGAAACTTCGCCACCACCGGGGCCTCCACTGCAGGACCGATCACGCTCAACACCCTGGCCGTCCTAGCCGGGAGGGGCAGATGGCGGATGGCACCACCCTCCACCCGCACAGGCTCGCCACTGAGCAGGCAGCGGTGCTCCCCATCGGGTAGATCACAATGCTCAACGCAGATGGTGTCGGCATCTCCCTGGTTGAGAAGGGTGAACACACGGGAATCGCGATAGCGACGCGAAAACCCATATATCATTTGGCTGACATACCTTTGCTGGTGGGACCCATAGGCCAGAGCTCGATTGTTTTGGCGCAGTTTGGCCAACACTTGAATCGTCTGGAACAACCTCCCGTCTTGATCCCAATCCTCCATCATCGGCCGGTTATAGGGATCCTGTCCGCCATTGGTATGATTGACCAAAAATTGCTCTGTGCCATAGAAGATGCAGGGAATCCCCCGCAGGGTGAGAAGGAGAATTATCGCTAATTCCAGCTTCTCAACCGATGGGCACACTGTGAGGAAGCGAGGCATATCGTGATTGTCGATGAATGTCACCAGCTCAGTGGCGCGGTTGTAGACGTGATCCAACTCCAGGGTGGCCTCTACCTGGGCAAACCCCCCCGGAGGAGATCCGGAAAAGGCTCCTCGGATCGCAAAGGCTAGGCCAAAATCCAACAACGACATGCCACTGTGGTTCGCATATTTTAAGGTGCGGCGGTCGTGGGGGCTGCCGAAGCCATACTCGCCGAAGATGAAGGTTTGCGGATGGGCACGGCGGAGATCACTCACAAACTCCTGCCAGAACCAAAGGGGCATGTGCTTCACTGTGTCCACCCGCAGGGCATCAAACCCCACATCAAGCCAGCCAATGATTGCTGCTTTGATGTACTTTCTAAAGTCAATGTTAGCCTCATTGAAGGTGGCCAAGCCCATCATCTCGCCATGCACCTGCTGAAATTCATCTTCCCAGTCGGTGATCGGGCCATGGTGGTGATAAAACCCTTGGGGATCATTGTTGAAATCAGCCAACAGCACGCCATCGTCAAAGATCACCCCCTTGCTGCCATTGATCTCGGGTGAACTGTGGTTGCAAACGATATCAAGAATCAGTTTGATTCCTCTCCCGTGAAAGGTCTGAACCAGTTCGTGCAGGGTATGGGAGGCTTCGAGGGATCGGCTGTCATCTGGGCCAATGAAATGTGGATTCAGCCGCTTGAAGTCCCGAGTCCAGTAGCCATGCATCGGTGCTTGCCCCTGCCGGTGGTCATCCACCTGCTCAAATAGGGGGGAAAGCCACAGGGCGGTCACTCCAAGCGCTTGGAGATAGTCCGCTTTTTCGATCACCCCCCTCAGGTCTCCTCCCCAATAGCGACCCCATTGCTGGTGTGTGGGATCAAACAGTCCCTCTCGTCCTGCCGAATCATTGGCGCTGCAGCTGTTGAAGAAACGATCAATCACGATGAAATAGATCGTTTCCTTACGGAACTCCATTTCAGGAGTCAGGAGGAAACCAGCTCCATCGGCAGACAGCGCGGACTTTCGTAAGGAAGCGAGAGGCATGCGGCGGCAACGTCTCCTCCGGACCTAGCCATCCCCAACGGAAGGGGTGTGTTGACCGTCACCAGCTTGGGTCATCCTGGATGCCCCCAGCCCTGAAATGGCTGTGCCGGCACGCAAGAGTGATGGGGATCGCTGCCCTTGTCTTGCAGCACCAAGGGTGGCCAACCCGGCATGGATCCTCCCTCCAACCTGATTGTGGTTTGCGGGCTCGGTCGGATGGGGCTGGCCTGCCTGCGCACCCTTCTGCAGTTCGAGACCACCTTGCGCTGCCTAGATCAAACGCCTCCGCCCTGGAGAGATGGCGATGGCCTCGCCGCCCTGGCGGACGCCCTGGTGATTGGAGACATGCGCCATCCTGAGGCGCTGATTCGAGCCAGTGTGCGGGAAGCCCGGGCCGTGCTTCTGCTGAGTTCGGACAGTGGGCTGAACCTGGAGGCCGCCCTGCAGGTGCGCCTCCTCAACCCCTCAGCTCGGGTGGTGGTGCGCTCAAACGGCAGTCTTGGCCTGGAACGGCACCTCAGGGAGCGCTTGCCCGGGCTGGCCCTTGTGGATCCGGAATTGCTCACAGCTGGTGTCTTCGCCAATGCCCTGCGACCCGATGGCAGTGAGGCGGCCTTTGCGTGCGGAGAGGAGTTTTTTCGGGTGGTGCGGAGCGTCCTTCCCTCGGACAGCGCCGAGGATCTCTTCTGTCTTCAGGGGCGTCAGCAGCGCTTGCTGCAGTGGTGCCCTGCTCAGCAAGGCTCTCCAGGCCCCCCTGCCAGCCACTGGTGGGATCAGGGCGCCAAACCGCTGGCGGGAGACCACCTGCTCTGGTTGGAAGCGGTCAGCAGCTTCGACAGCCGCCGCCCTGGCAAAGGCAACTGGCT
>JBEIRX010000082.1:0-3708 GCA_040375715.1 Aphanothece sp. | reverse complement strand
CTGAAATAGCGATCTCGTGGCCAGGGTCCGATGCAGCTTCAGCTGCCCTCTCTGAATGATCACAATTTGCCTTGGATGGACACAATCCATCCGATCGTCGTTCATTTCGTCATTGCCATGGCTGTGATCAGCGTGGTCTTCGATCTGATCGCAGTCTTGGCGAAGCGGCCCAATCTGCTTGAGGTGAGCTTCTGGAATCTGCTGTTTGCAACAGCAGCCATCTTCGTGGCCATCATCTTTGGCCAGGTGGAAGCAGGACTGGCCAATCCCTACGGTGGCTCCCGTCTCATCCTCAACCTGCACAGCACCCTGGGCTGGTGCCTCGCCGCCATTCTCTCGCTACTCACCGGCTGGCGCTATGTGCTCCGCAACCGTGACCCCCAGAGCCTGCCCGTATCCTTTCTGGCCGCCGGTGGTGTCCTCGCCCTGCTGGTCGTGGTTCAGGTCACCCTGGGCAACAAATTGATCTGGGTTTACGGCCTGCACACGGTGCCGGTGGTAGCAGCTGAACGCGCCGGACTGATCTGATGGCATCCCCCCAGCTCGCGGCCCAAGCCTCGGCACCGATCAGCCAACTGGCCACTTGGCTGGGCGCCAACGACCTTCCCTACAGCCTGCCGATCCACCCGAATCTGGTCCATTTCACGATCGGCCTGTTCGTGATCGCTATTGCCTTCGACATCGCCGGCGCCCTCTACCCGATTGAAAAACGGGTCTTCCGATTCCTTGCTCTGCCAATCACCCGGGCGGGCTTCCACGATGTGGGTTGGTACAACCTGCTCGCCTGCGCCATCGTGAGTTTCTTCACGGTGGCAGCTGGTTTTTTCGAGATGCTGCTGGCGGTGCCAATCCCCGGTGTCACCAGCAGCATCGGCCTCCAGAGCATGGAAACCATGTTGTGGCATGGCGTCGGTGGAGTAGTCATCCTCCTAGCGATCATCGCCATGACCGTCTGGAGGGGCTACCAGCGCTTCCTCTGGCGCCGCGACATGGGCCGCCAAGTGCAGTGGCTCTATCTCCTCGTGGGCCTTGGCCTGTTCCTGGTGATCGGTCTGCACGGCACCCTCGGCGCCGAACTGGCAGCCGAGTTCGGCGTTCACATCACCGCCGATCAGCTGCTGACCTCCGGGGCTGATCTTCAAACCGCCCTTCCCTAGGGCTTACCCCATGTCCTCCTCCTCTCCGCTACGCCGCCCCGGCAGTTTTTCCCTGATCGCCCTGACCCTCTGGATTGGCCTGATGGTGGCGATCAGCGTCTGGATGGCAGGCCAGGCTCAGCACTGGCTCCCCGTGCAGGCTTCCAATGCGGCCCCTCTAGTCGATGGCCTGTTCCGCTTCGAGACCGGCGTCGGCAGCTTCGTCTTCCTCGGCGTGGTCTCGGTGGTGGCGTGGACGTTGCTCGTGCATCGGGCCGAAAAGTACGACGAAAGCGACGCCGAACCGATTGAAGGCAACACGCGGCTGGAGGTGATCTGGACCGTCATCCCCCTGGTGCTGGTGATGGCGATCGCCTGGTACGCCATACAGGTCAATACCAAACTGGGGGTGCTGGGCCCGATGGAACACATCCATCCCCGCAATGCCCAGGAGGAGCTGGGCGGATATCTCGGCGATCGTCTGCCTGCCGAGCAGGTGGAAGTGATTGCTCGCCAGTGGTCGTGGGAGTTTCGCTATCCCGGCCGAAACGTCTCCAGCACCGAGCTGCATCTCGAACTGGATCGCCCCGTCACCTTCCGGCTCGTTTCCGAGGATGTGCTGCACGGCTTCTACATTCCAGCCTTCCGTCTCAAGCAGGATGTGATTCCCGGCCGCGCCATCAACTTCAACCTCACCCCCACCCGGGTCGGGCGCTACCGCCTGCGCGATTCCCAGTTCAGCGGCACCTGGTTTGCAGCCAATCAGGCCGATGTGGTGGTGGAATCGGCCGATGACCATGCCAGCTGGCTGAAGCAGGGGGCCGCCGCGCCCCTGCAGAGCGGGCTCAGCCCAGCGGTCGAAGAATACGCCGACCGACAAGCCCGTGGCCCTGCCGGCTGGCCGACGGTGGTGCCGGCCCCGCCACCCCAGGTGAACGTTCCAGGCTCCAACTCCCTCCCCCACGACGCCTGAGCCCATGACCAGCACCGCCCTCGTCCCAGAGCCGCTCCCATCCTGGCGTCGCTACTTCGGCTTCAGCACCGATGCCAAGGTAATCGGCATTCAATACATTGTGATTGCCTTCTTCTTCTTCTTAATTGCTGGCCTTCTCGCCATGATCATCCGCGGCGAGTTGCTCACACCCGCCTCCGATCTGGTGGATCGCACCGTGTACAACGGCCTCTATACGATGCACGGGACAATCATGCTGTTCCTGTTCACTTTTCCAGTGCTCAATGGGCTGAATAACCTGCTGATTCCCCCCATGATCGGTGCCCCCGACATGGCTTTCCCCAGACTCAACGCCGTCGCTTTCTGGATGGTGCCGGTGTTTGGCTTCCTGCTGATCGGCAGCTTCTTCGTGCCCAGCGGCCCGGCCACCTCAGGCTGGTGGTCCTACCCGCCGGTCAGCCTGCAGAACCCCCTGGGCCAACTGATCAATGGAGAGTTCCTGTGGGTCCTAGCCGTTGCCCTTTCCGGCATCTCCTCAATCTTGGGGGCTGTGAATTTCGTGACCACGATCCTGCGGATGCGGGCACCCGGCATGGGCTTCTTCCGCATGCCGGTGTTCTGCTGGACCGCCCTGGCAGCCCAGACCCTCCAGCTGATCGGCCTTCCCGCCCTCACCGGCGGGGCCGTGATGCTGCTGATGGATCTCACCCTTGGCACTTCCTTTTACAGACCCGAAGGTGGTGGTGATCCGGTGCTGTATCAGCACTTCTTCTGGTTCTATTCGCACCCGGCGGTGTATGTGATCATCCTGCCGGTGTTCGGCATCTTCTCAGAACTATTCCCGGTTTATTCGCGCAAACCCCTGTTCGGATATGTCTATGTAGCCCTGGCCTCCTTCATCATCGTCGGGCTGGGCCTCGTCGTCTGGGTGCATCACATCTTTCCCAGTGTCGCCCAATGGATGCGCAATCTGTTCATGGTCACCACCATGCTGATCGCCGTACCCACCGGCGTGAAGGTGTTCGCCTGGCTAGGCACAATGTGGCGCGGCAAGATCAAGCTCACCACCCCAATGCTCTTCTGCATCGGAGGCCTGATCAACTTCGTCTTCGCCGGCATCACCGGGGTGATGCTGGCGACCGTACCGGTGGACATCCACGTGAGCAATACCTATTTCGTGGTGGGCCACTTCCACTACGTGATCTATGGCGCAGCCGTGATGGGCATCTTCGCCGCCATCTACCACTGGTTCCCAAAGTTCACCGGCCGCATGCCCTATGAGGGCCTTGGCAAGCTGCACTTCGTGCTCACCTTCCTGGGGGCCAACCTGAACTTTCTGCCGATGCATCCCCTCGGCCTGATGGGGATGCCCCGCCGGGTGTCCTCCTACGACCCTGAGTTCGCCTTCTGGAATGTGCTGGCCAGCCTGGGCGCCTTTCTGCTCGGGGTCTCGATCATCCCCTTCCTGCTCAACATGATCAGCTCCTGGGTGCGCGGCCCCCGCGCCACCCATAACCCCTGGAATGCCATCGGCCTGGAGTGGCTGCTGCCCCCACCGCCACCGGAGGACAACTTCGGTGACCACGTGCCCACCGTGATCAGCCGCCCCTACGGCTACGG
>JBEIRX010000003.1:0-74050 GCA_040375715.1 Aphanothece sp. | reverse complement strand
CGTCAGGCCCGCGGGGGACACCGATGCCATTTCCACCGCCCCCCAGTGCTTGCCGGAGTGGAACGTGGCCGCTGCCGGGATCAGGGCCTACAAGTTTCATGATCCAGAGGGCCATCCCCTCGAGTTGTTGCAGTTTCCAGCGGACAAGGGGGATGCCCGCTGGCATGGTTCCGCTGGCGGCGGCCCGTTGCTCGGCATTGACCACAGCGCCATCGGTATCGCCGACACCGAGGCCAGCTGCAAGTTTTACGACGAGCTGCTCGGGTTCCGTCTGGGTGGGGATGGCGTCAACCATGGGCCTGAGCAGGACCACCTCGATGGCCTACCCGGGGCCATGGTTCGTATCACCTCCCACCGTTGCGCCGAAGGTGCGGGCATCGAGTGCCTCGACTACCGCCAACCCACTGGCGGCCGGCCGATGCCCATGGATCAAGGGCCTCAGGATCGGGCCCACTGGCAGGTGCGGCTCCGGGTGGACGACCTCGTGTCGGTAGCGGCCCGGGCTACCGCCTGTGGTGGGCGCCTCCTCAGTGGTGGAATCGTGGAGCTCGGTGACCAGGCATCGCTCATTGGGGCCCAACGGGCGTTGCAGCTGGCGGATCCGGATGGGCATCGCCTGCAGCTGATCGAGGGCTGAGACCAGCCAGCAGCACGGTGAGGGAGCGGCCGGGCACGGTCCACTCCCCTCCCTCAATGGCCGGGGCCCCATCGAGGGGCACGATGTCTGCCGGGGAGGGGCGGGAGGTGTCGATCCAGCGGTGCCAGAGCTCCTGGCCCCCATCCGCCGGCGGTAGCTGAAAGGTGAGGGGCTCCCACCAGGCATTCACCATGGCGTGCCAGCGGAAGTCGCCATCGAGGCTGAGGATCGTCACCGCGAAGGACCTGGAGGAGGGGCTCCAGTCCGGTTGATCGAGGGCGATGCCATGCCATTTCACCTGATGGCGCTGCACCAGTTCCCCCAGGGTGAGTCCCCTGGCCTCTTGGCTCCAGCGGCGGCGGCGGTAGGCAATCAGCTCCCTCACGAAGCGGTGCAGATCGGCGTTGCGCTCCAGCAGGGTCCAGTCGAGCCAGCTGATGGCGTTGTCCTGGGCATAGGCGTTGTTGTTGCCCTGCTGGCTGCGGCCCAGCTCATCGCCCATCAGCAGCATCGGCATGCCGAAGGAGAGCAGCAAAAGGGCCAGCAGGTTGCGACTCTGCCGCCCCCGCAGGCCGAGAACCCCTGGATCCTGGCTGGGGCCCTCCGCCCCACAGTTCCAGCTGGCGTTGTCGTCGCTCCCATCCTGGTTGTTCTCGTTGTTGGCCTCGTTGTGCTTGCGGTCGTAGCTCACCAGATCCGCCAGGGTGAAGCCGTCATGGCAGGTGATGAAATTCACGCTGGCCGAGGCCTCCCGGTGCTTGTAGCCATAGATGTCGGGACTGCCGATCAGCCGCTGGCTTACCCCCTGCACCAGGCCAGCATCTCCTTTGATGAACCGCCGCAGGTCGTCGCGGTAGCGGCCGTTCCACTCCCGCCAGTTCTCCCCCACGAAGGAGCCCACCTGGTAGAGCCCCGCTGCATCCCAGGCCTCGGCGATGAGCTTGGTACCCGCCAGCACCGGATCGGTGTCGATGTCCAGCAGCACCGCTGAGAGGGGGGTGGGCTTGCCGGTCTGGTCCCGGTCGAGCACGGAAGCCAGATCGAAGCGGAAGCCATCCACGTGCAAATGCTGCACCCAGTGGCGCAGGCTCTGGCGGATCATGCGGCGCACCACCGGGTGGTTGCTGCGCAGGGTGTTGCCGCACCCCGTGTCATCGACGTAGGTTCCCGCCTCATCGTGCAGGTAGTAATCCCCATCGGCGAGGCCTCGGAAGCTGAAGCTGGGTCCCTCGGCGCCCCCTTCGGCGCTGTGGTTGTAGACCACATCCAGGATCACCTCGATGCCTGCCTTGTGCAGGGCCTTCACCATGGCGCGGCATTCCTCCAGCGCCGCCAGGGGATCGGGCCGGCTGGCATAGCCGGGGTGGGGCGCGAAGAGGGAAACGGGCTGATAGCCCCAGTAGTTGCGCTGGCCCGGGGGGGCCGCCAGGGGATCGAAGGCGAAGATCGGCAGAAGCTCCACCGCCGTGATCCCCAGATCCACCAGATAGGGGATGCGTTCGATCAGGCCTAGGTAGGTGCCGGCCCGCTCGGGCGCCACCCCGGAACTCGGGTGGGCGGTGAATCCCCGCAGGTGAAGTTCATAGATGATCGTCTCGCTTGGAGCACGTCGAAGGGGGCGATCGCCTTCCCAGTCGTAGGCCAGAGGGTCCACCACCACGCCCTTCATGGCCGTGCTCCAGTCGCCGGCCGAGCTGCGGCCTGGTGCCCGGGCGTAGCCGGGGGGCATCACCACTGCCATGGCGTAGGGATCCAGCAGCAGGTTCGCGGGATCAAAGTGCAGGCCCTCCTCAGGGCGGAAGGGCCCATCCACGCGCCAGCCGTAGAGCTGCCCCGGACCGATGCCCTCCAGCCGGCAGTGCCAGTAGCCGCCGGTGCGATGGCGCGCCGGATCGAGTTGCACGGTCTGATCCGGTGTGGCCTGCGTCGCTGTCTCGAACAGGCAGAGCTCCACCGCCGTCGCCTTGGGGGCATGGACGCTGAAGTTCACGCCCCCATCCCCCGCTGTGGCACCGAGGGGGGCGCTCCATCCCGGAGCGATGCGGCAGGTGCTGGCTGTCATGGTGTCTGCACAGGGCGCAGGGGCGGCCCTCAGCCCCGATGATGGCGACACTTCACGGAAAGCACCCACGGGGCATGGCAGGAACTCCTTGGCTGGCCTACTCCCCCGGCCGGGGACTGCGGCAGGTCCTGCAGCTCGCCCTGGTGGGTCTGGCGGTGGGAGCGGTCTGCTGGCCCCTGAATCTCCTGGATCGCTGGCAGGACGCCCTGCTCCATCGCCTGCCGGCCTTCGGCGCCGCCTGGAACGGCACCAGCCTGGCTCTGTTGCTGGCTCCGCTGGTGGTGATGCCGGCGCTGCTCCTGTTGCAGGCGCGGGTCTGGCCGCGGGGGGCCGGTTCGGGCATCCCGCAGGTGATGGTTTGCCTTGAGGATCCTGAGCGCACCGACGATCTGATGGCTCCTGCCCCCACGGTGCAACGCCTGGTGCTCTGGTCGATCGCGACCCTGGCCCTGTTCCCTTTGGGGCGGGAAGGGCCGGTGGTGCATGTGGGGGGCGCCGTGCTCGTGGCACTGCGGCGTCGCTTCCCAGGGCTGCTGAACTGGCTCGGAGCGCCGGAGCGCCTGGCGATAGCCGGCTCAGCGGGCCTCGCTGCCGGCTTCAACACCCCCCTGGTGGCGGTGCTCTTCCTGGTGGAAGAGCTGATCGGTCGGTTCAAGCCGGTGCTGATCTGGCCCGCTCTGGTGGTGTCCTCCCTGGCGGCCCTGGTGAGCGGTCTGGGCGGCCAGCCGGAGTTTGCCTTCGGCCTGCTGCGCACCAACGTGATTGAGACGCACCAGTTGGTCTGGGCCGTGCCCTTCGGTCTGGGGGCTGGCCTGCTGGGGGCCTTGATGGTGAAGGTTCTGCTCGAGCTCGGCAGGCGTTGTCTCCCCCTGGCCCGTCGCCGCCCCCTGCCGCTGGGGCTTGCCTTGGGTGCGGCCCTGGCGCTGCTCGGGCTGGCCAGCGGCGGTGCCGGCTACGGCGATGGCGAAGCCCTCATGGCCTCCCTGGTGAGTGGGGGCCAGGGGCCCTGGTCTGCCCCTTTGGCCCTGCTGTCACGTCTGGTGGGGCCTGCTCTGGCTCTGGGGGCCGGTGTGCCCGGAGGGCTGATCGATCCGGCCTTGGCCCTGGGGGCCGTCATGGGCCACACCGTGGGTGATGGGCTGGGGATCGGTCCCCTGGCCATGGCCCTGGGAATGGCGGCCTCCCTGGCTGGGGCCACCCAGATGCCCGTGCTCAGCCTGATGTTCTCCCTCCGGCTAGTGGGGGATCAGCAATGGCTACCGGGGGTGTTGCTGGCCTCCGTGTTGGGTGCTGGCGTGGGGCGATTGCTGATGCGCAAGGCCGTTTATCACGCCCTGGCTGAACAGCTGGAAACGGGCCGGATCAGGCGTGAGGGCGTTGGTGAAAGCGGCCCAGCACCAGGGCGATCAGCACGGCCAGATACAGTTGGCCCGCCAGCGTGATCACCAGGGAGCCGGTGGAGGGCAGCAGATATCCCGGCCGGGCCATGGGGGCTCCGGTGGTGGTGAGCGACTGGAAGGAGGCCACCACCATGGATGGGAACACCCTCAGGGGATGGAGGGAGGGATTCAATCCCGGCGTCATCTGGGAGACATCGAAGGCCTCGGGTTGCCACAACTGCAGGGTGTGGAGCAGAAACGCCCCGAGATAGCCGATCAGCAGATAGCCCGCCGCTGCTCCCATCACCACCGCCAGGGTCACATAGGGCTCCAGCATCAGTGCCTTCACCTCCCGCAGCAGGAAGGTGGCGATGAACAGGCCCCAGATCAGCAGATGCAGGATGGCCAGATGCTGGGCCAGGGAGGCATCGGTCAACAGCACGAACAGCCAGGCCATCTCGCTCACGATCGCGGCGATGCCCAGGCCGTAGAAGAGCCGTTTTCGGGCTCGCAGGGGGGAGTAGCGGGTGAGGAAGAGCATCATCACCAGGGCCATCAGGATTGCTACCGCCGGGGTGATCAGGGGCCACAGGTGGGCGAGCGGCTGGATCAGCAACACCGTGCAGATCGCTATCAGCAGCAGGCGGTAGCCCCGATGGCGCAGGCGGATGCGTCGCACATCCTCCCGACCGAGGCGGTTGCCACCGAAGCTCTGGGCCTGGGTGTTGGCAGGGGGCGGGGCGTCGACCGTCATCGGGGGCTGCGATGTCCCTGGCATGTCTGCTGCCCCCAGGGTGGCGGCAGGCAACGCCGGGTGCTGGCGCCTTCACCTCTCGACACAGTGCCGATGCATGCATGCCCGACGGTCTGCTCCGGTGAGGGTGCGGGCACCAAAGCTGGCGCATATTGGTCGTTATCCATAGGGTTGCTCGCATTGGCCACAACCCTGTGATCGAAACCCTTGAACCCATGGATCTCACCCTGGTGGAGATCCTCGTTCCCGCCGCCGGCAGCGGGCTTGCGGGCATCGGGTTGCTGTTGCTGCGGCTGTTTATGGGCCTGGCCTTCATCCGCCATGGCTGGCCGAAGCTGCGCAACCTGCGCACCTGGGCCACGGCCATGAAAACGCCGGAATGGCTCTGCTTCCTCTCGGCCGCCTCGATGTTCGGCGGCGGGATCGCCCTGCTGCTTGGCCTGCTGACGCCGCTGGCGGCCTTTGCGATCCTCGTGTCGATGGTGTATGCCATGGTGCTGGAGATTCGTTCCGGCTTCCCCTTCATTGCCCCAGATCCCTATCAGATTCCAGCGGGCGACTACGTCGGACCCATGGGTATGGGTGAACCTCCCAGCTGGGAGAAGGCCGCGATGTATTCCCTGATGGCTCTGGTGCTGATCCTCTGCGGCGGCGGCATCCTCTCCCTCGACAATCTCCTAATCACCGACGCCCTGAAAGCTCTGCTTGCCTGATTCCACGCCCACACCCCTCACCCCCATCCGCCAGCGCTGGCAGGGCTTCAGCGAGCATGACCAGGTCGGACTCTGCCTGCTGGCGATGACGGCCGGAGTGGTTGGCTGGGCGCTGTTCTGCCCGGTGCCCACCGAGGTGCGGGGAGAGGGGGTGCTGATCTACCCGGAGAATGCGGGGGTGCTCGATGCCCGGGCCGCGGGCCAGGTGCGTCGGCTGCGGGTGCGAGCTGGAGATCCCGTGAGCCGGGGGCAGGTGTTGATGGAGATCGACCTGCCAGTGCAGGAAAAGCAGCTGCTGCAGCAGAAGGGCAATCTGGCCCTGCTGGAGCGTCAAAACATCCAGCTGGATGAGCGGGATGCCCTGCGCCTCCAGGCCGAGCGCGGCGCTCGGGATACGGCCCTGGCGAAGCTCCAGGAAGACAGGCGCCGCTTTGAATCCCTGCAGAGCACCTACGCCGGCAAGCTGCGCAACCTCGAATGGCTCGCCAAACGGGAGGTGGTGGCACCTCTCTCCACCGAGGTGGTGGGTGCTGAGCAGGGCCTCACCAATACGGGCGCCAGCCTCGATCAGATCCGGATTGAGGAGAAGCGGGTGGTGAGCGACTACGAGAAGGTGAAGCTCTCGGTGGAAACCGAAGCCCTCCAGCGCCGCTACCGCATCGAGGATCTGCGCCGAGAGATCCGGGTCACCCAGGCCCGCCTCGATTTCGACGGGCGGGTGCTGGCTGAGAAGGATGGGGAGGTGCTCGACCTGCAGGTGATCGAGGGGCAGACCGTGGCCATGGGCCAGCGGCTCGGCACCATCGGTCGAGGGCGGAGCGGCGATCCCGCCGCTGATCAACTCAAGGCGGTGGCCTATTTCTCCCCCGCCGACGCCCGCCGCCTCCCCCAGGGGCTCCCTGTGGAAGTGGTGCCCCTCTGGAATCAGCGGGGTCGCTTCGGCGGGATTGAAGGACGGGTGAAGCGGGTGCTCACCCTCCCGGCCACGGAGGAAGACATCTCCACCACCATCGGCAACCCCCAGCTGGCCGCCTCGCTCGTGAAGAACGGCCCCGTGATGCGCGCCGAGATTGCGTTGCTCCGCGATCCCGCCACCCGGGATGGCTACCGCTGGACCCTCTCCCGGGGGAGCGGGGTGTTTCCCGTTCGGGAGGGACTGACGGTAGCCACCTATGCCTATGTGGAATGGCGCACTCCCCTCTCCTATCTCGTGCCCGGCGTGCGCTCCCTCACCGGTGGCTACCGCAGCCGCTCCATCGACCGCAACTGGGACCAGCCCTCCCTGCGCCAGCCCGGCTCCCTCCCCTGAACCCTTTCACCATGGCTGAACCGCCCCGCCTACCCTCCCCACCCTCCGGTCTGCTCCGGCAGGAACTGCCCTGGCTGGTGGGGGAGGTGCTGCTCCTGGTGGTGCTCTTCAATGCCAATCCACCGGAGCTTTGGTTCTGGCTGGTGGTGCTGCTGGTGATCCTGGGCTACCGGATCGAGCGCTGGTGGACCTCCCGCCCCTCCTAGGGGGGGGAGAGCTGCAGCTGGGGTTGCACCGGCTGGCTCGGGTTGCTCGGCGTTGTCAGCAGTTCGCGCAGCAGGCTGGCGTAGGTGATGTTCACCGCAACGGTGGCGTTCAGCCGCTGCACCAGGCTGGCGATCAGCAGCTGCTGGGTGAGCGAGACATCCACCTCGTTGGAGAGGCCGGTCTTGTAGCGCAGGCGCACATCACGGAAGCCCTCCAGGGACGCGGCCACGGCCCGGCGGGCGGAGGCCAGCCTGGCCAGGCTGGCCTCGTGGTTGAAGAAGGCGGATTCCAGCCTGAGGCGGATCGTCTCCCGTTCGCTGGCATAGCGCTGGGCGATGGCCGCGGCCTTCGACTCTAGGGCCCTTCCCTGGGCCCGGGTGGTGCCCGCATCGAAGAGCAGCCACTGCAGGGTGAGGGCCACCGACCAGTCGGCACCGCTGCTGTTCTGGACGGGCACCACAGTGCTGCCGCAACACCCCCCATTGCGGAGCTGGATGTCGAAGGTGTTCACTGTGCTGGCATTGCCGCCGCCCTGGGCCACCAGTGCCAGGCGCGGCAGCAGGGCGGCAAGGGCGGCCTGACGTTCCTGCACCAGGGCCTCGCGGGTCGCCAGCAGGGTCTCCAGGGCTGGGTTGCCGCGGTAGGCCTGCATCAGGCTGGTTTCCAGATCCAGTGGCCAGCGCGCCAGCACCACCACCGGATCACTCGCCGTGGGGGTGAGATTCGCCGGCAGATTCAGCAGCACGGCGAGCTGACGCCGGGCGATGGCCCGATCAGCCATCGCCTGGATCAGGGTTTCCTGGTTGGTGGCTTCGATGGCCTGCCGGCGCAGCACATCCAGTCGGGGCACCAGGCCTGCCTGTTTGAGGTCGAGGGCATCCTCCAGGATCACCAGATCGTTCCGCACCACGGCGTCCTGGATGCGGAGATTCTGGTCGGCCTGCTGCAGCTGAAAGTAGGCCTCGCTCACCTGCAGCTGCAGCTGCCGCAGCTGGTTGGCATAGGCCTGGCGCTGGGCTTCCAGCCGTGCCCGGGCGGCCCGCACGTTGGGCGTGCGGGCGAAATCAAGCAGGTCGTAGCCCAGCTGCAGCCCCCCGAAGCCCCCCGTGCTGGTGGTGTTGAAGGAAACGGCGCCACCACTGGGGACATAAAAGGCCCCTCCTGGGTCGAAGAGTGGGCCAAACCCCAGGTTGGTGTTGCCCACCGGTGCATTGAGGCTGGTGCTGGCTTGGCCTGTGAAGCCCCCGGCCACCGCCACCAGCCGGGGCCAGTAGGTGCCCATGGCGGCCTGGAGGGAGGCGAGGGAAGCGGCCACCTCTTCCCGCTGGCCCTGGAGAGCGGGATTGGCGGCGAAGGCGATGGCCAGTGCCTGCTCCAGGCTGAAAGACTGAATGCCGCCCCCCTGAAGCTGGCCCTGCTGCGGCAGGCTCAGGGGCGGCGGAGGAATGGTGCGGGTCGGATCCACAGCCCCCTGGGCGGGGTCATTGGTCCGCAGCAGGTTGGCGGGGAGCGGCGGCACAGGAGAACCCAGATCTGGCCGGGCTTCCGGTTCGGTGGGGATTAGACGATCGAGCAGCTGCAGCTCCCGATCCAGCTCCCGCCAGCTCCTCTCCAGCCGCTCGTTGTTTCGTCCCAGGAGGGAGATCCCCTGGGCGCTGGCCGGCAGCCAGCCCAGGGGGGGCAGGGCCACCAGGGCGGCCAGCAGGCCCAGGTGGCCCCAGCGTGGGGTGGTGGTCCAGGTCAAGGCAAAGCCCCCCGTAGACGGGCCGGCAGCTGCAGGCCGCGGGGCCTGCTGGTGAGTGTGAGCCAGAGCGTTTCGGTGCGGGTCATCGCCCGGTCTGCTTGCCCGCAGAGCACCAGCCGGGAGGCATGGCGACGGAGCCTTGGCAGCTCTGCCTCCGAGAGAGTGCTGTCGGTGAGCAGCGGCTGCAGTTGCTGCCAGCTGGTGGGGGACTTCCAGGGAGGCTGGGGGGGAGAGCGCAGGGGGCCGCCGCCGGGTTGGGCAATCAAGGGTGCCCAGCACCGCAGACGATCAGCCACCGCCCGCACCAGGTCGGCTTCTCCCTGCTGGAGGGTGATCAGGGTGCCTGTGGCGCCGGGAGCGGGGGAATGGCGCAGGAGACCCTCGAGCACACTGATCAGGGTGGAGCAGGCATCCATCAATGCGAGCATCAACCGCATCTGAGGGCTATGGCGGCCCGAATCCCCCAGCTCGCTCTGCACGGCCTTCATTCCCCCCCGCAGGCTTCCCAGCTGTTGCCGGAGAGACTGCAACAGGGCTGTTCCATTTGTCCCATCCTCACTGCGGGCAGTGACACCTTTTACGGTTGGCACTGATCCGCTTGTGATTGTCTGATTGGTTGGGCCCTCATTTGGTGCCTCCAACTCTCCGGCTACCTGGTCCAGAGTTTGCGCGATGGACTGAAGCAAAGTACTAAGAAGACGCCAGCTTTGCGGCAGAGCCCTGGAGGGCCACAGGAGTCGCATGCTCAGCACGCCCATCACGATGCCGGAGGTGGTCCAGAACAACCTCAACGGCACCCAGCTGGCCAGCTGCTGGTCGTGCACCAGCCAGCCCATCACCACGATGAACCCCCCCACCTTGTATCCGACTTCCAGCCCCAGCAGCCCCCCAATCAACCGCAGGGTGCCAAGCACGATGGCAATGGCCAGGGGGAAGGGGACCCCGCTCAGGCCCTTCATGGCCACCACCAGCAGCCCCATCCCAAGCAGCGACCCAAGGATGCGTTGGCGGCCGAGTTCTATGGATCCCCCCAAAGTACCCGTGCAGACAGCCAGCACGGCCAGGGGCATGTAGATACCGAAGGGCAGCGGGGAGAGGGTGGCGAAGGCATTGGCCAGTCCGGCCGTCAGCGCCAGCCTGAGATCACTGCGGATCAAGGACATGGGGCCACCAGGCGTAAGGTTGAGAGGGAGGCCGCCAGAGGCCGTTGTTCCTCCGCAAAGGCCAAAAGCATCAGCAAAGGCAGGTGTCTCTGCTCAGCCAGGGCCTGCCAGTTGCTGGAAGCGGCGGGGCAAGGCTCCTCTGCCGGGTCTCCAGCCAGGAGGGTCTCCACCGCGGTCACGGAGTCTTCGAGCAAATCCGTGGTATGGCCTTCGAAATGCTGGGTCTCAGGCTCCAGCCCGGGCAGGTTCAACAGCAGGGTCTCCCAGGCCGCCCAGTGATGGTGCACCCGGTCCCAGAGGCGCAGCCGCTGCCTCCAACGCTGCCGTTGCAGGTGCTCGGCATGGGGGCCCCGCAGCTCCCTGGCCAGGAGGTGTTCCATGGCCACCAGTGTCTGGGCGATGGGCTCGCGCGGCAGAGCGGCGGGCCGGCCTCCCTCGCCCTGTAACCAGCGACGATGAGCCTGGCTCTGGGCATGCAGGGAGGAACGCAACCGTGCTTCCAGCCTGAGGAGCTCAGCGGCCCCACTGCGGGGCCAGAGCACCAGGCCCACTGCGATGGCGATGGCGCAGCCCACGCCCGTATCCAGGCTGCGCTGAAACACGTAGTCCCAATTGAGCTCCTCGTGTTTGGGAATCATCAGAAACATCAGGCTCACTAGGGCCGCGGTGCTTAGGGAGCTCTGCAATCCGAGCACTCGCAACACCGGAGTCATCAACAACAAGGACACCAGCACCCCGATCCACCCCCCGAGAATGGTGTGCACCTGAAAGGTGATCAGCCCTCCCAGGATCGTGCCCACAATCCGGGTGATGGCGGTCTTGAGCGACTGATCTGTGTTGTCATCCACAACGACGACGACAGCCGTGAGGGGGTACCACACATAGGCAATCGTGTTGAAGCGCATGGCGATCGCGGCTGTCAGAAAGGCGGCGATCGCCAACCGCAGGGATTGACGCACCAGGTCGTTCGGCATGGCGGCGTGGTCTGGCCTAAGAGGTGGTCGTGACCGCCTGATCTACCGGCTCTTCGGCCGTTTGACCAGCGGGATCTCCCCAGAGCCTGGCCCGCTGATGGATCAGCAGCACGGACACCATGGCCAGTCCCCCCCCAAGCCACTGCTGGGTGCGGAGCTGTTCCTGGAGAAAGAGCACCCCGCAGGCCACGGCGAAGACCGGTGTGAGGAAGGTGAGGGCGGTGAAGCCGGTGAGATCGCCGCGGCTGGCGAAGAAGAAGAAGAGGCCATAGGCCAGGGCACTGCCCAGGAAGGAGGCATAGGCCATCAGGCCCCACTCCATCGGGCTCCAGTCCGGGAGCAGGCGATGGTGATTGTTGAGGCTGGTGAGCAGGCTGGCCAGGAGCAGGGGGATACCGCCGATCAGCATGTGCCAGCCGGTGATGGCCACCGGATCGCTGTGGCGGGTGGCGTACCGGCAGAGCACCGTGCCGATCGCCATGGCGGCGGCGGCCCCCAGCATCCACCATTCCCCCCTGGTGAAAGGATCGGCACCGGATGTGACCGGTCCCTGCAGCCACCAGTGGCGCAGCCACCCCCCCGGCAGGCCGAGGAGCAGGATGCCCACCAGTCCCAGCATTAGGCCCACCCAGCCCACCGGATTGATCGCCTCACCGAAGAGCGCCCGGGCCAGCAGGGCCACGAAGAGGGGTTGGCAATCGATC
Organism: Aphanothece sp.; assembly: GCA_040375715.1. GTDB lineage: Bacteria > Cyanobacteriota > Cyanobacteriia > PCC-6307 > Cyanobiaceae > Cyanobium. Next base: position 62,404 of record JBEIRX010000003.1, on the reverse strand, counting down.
AGCACCGAGCCCAGGCCCGCACCGGTTTCGCTGAGGCCATGGGCCAGCAGTCCTTGAAACAGGCTGGCGTCGAAGAGGGCGAAGAGCAGCACCCAGGGGAGATCAGCGGGGGCGATGGCCAGGGGCCTTTTCAGCAGCGCGGCCGCTGCCACCACCGCCACGCCCGCAGGGAGCAGCCGCAGGCTCGCGAGCAGGAAGGGATCACAGCCCTCCAGCAGGGGCTTCATGGCGGCCATCGAGGTCCCCCACAGGACAAAGGGGGCCATCATCAGGAGCCAGCGAAGTGGAGCGGCCAGAGGCATCAAGGATCCTGCCTTGGGGTGGGAGGCGTCTTTTTAGGATCCTCGCTGTTGCCGATCGTAAAGATGCCCTGGCCCTGGCGCCGCAAGACCCGACGCACCCTGGCGCGTATCGCCATTGAGGGGCCCATCGCCTCCGGTACCCGCCTCCGGGTGCTCAAGGCCATCCGCCAGGTGGAAGAGCGGGAGTGCCCTGCCCTGCTCCTGCGGGTGGATAGCCCTGGAGGCACGGTGGGCGACAGCCAGGAGATTCTGGAGGCCCTGCGGCGGCTCAGGCAAAAGGGTTGCCGGGTGGTGGCGAGTTTCGGCAACATCGCAGCCTCCGGGGGGGTGTATGTGGCGATGGGGGCGGAGCGGATCGTGGCCAACCCCGGCACCATCACCGGCTCCATCGGGGTAATTCTCAGGGGCAATGATCTCTCCCGTCTCCTGGAGCGGGTGGGGGTGCGCTTCGAAACCGTCAAGAGCGGCCTCTACAAGGACATCCTCTCCCCCGATCGGGCTCTGACCGAAGAGGAACGTCAGCTGTTGCAGGATCTGATCGACTCCAGCTATGGCCAGTTCGTGGCGGCCGTGGCCCAGGGGCGGGGGATGGAGGAGGCCAAGGTGCGCACATTCGCTGATGGTCGGGTGTTTTCCGGTGAGCAGGCCAAGGAGCTGGGGCTGGTGGATGCCCTTGGGGATGAGGAGATGGCCCGCCAGATGGCGGCGGAACTGGCCGGTCTGCCCCTGCGCTGCAAAGCGGTGACCTTCGGAAAGCCCTCCCAGCGTTTTGCCGGTGTGCTCCCCGGCCGCTCCATGCTGCGCAGGATGGCCCAGCTGATCACCATGGAGGTGGGCTGGAGTGGCCAACCGCTCTGGCTCTATCGCCCCTGATTCACACCCGATGACCATGGCCGTCCCTGTCCTCGAGTTGTACGCCCTGCGTGGGGCGACCACGGCGAGCGCGAACACCTGTGAGGCCATCGATGAGGCGGTGAGTGAGCTGATCGATGCCCTGATGGAGGGAAACAACCTGGAGGGAGCCCGGCTGCTGTCGGTCACGTTTTCGGTGACGGCCGATCTGGATGCCTGCTTTCCGGCCGCCGCCGCCAGGCGAAGAGTGGGTTGGGGGGATGTGGCCCTGCTGGATTGCCAGCAGATGGCGGTGCGCGGCGATCTTCCACGTTGCATCAGGCTCCTAGCTCATGCCTGGCTGGAGTCCGGCCGCATTGTTGTGCACCCCTATCTGCGGGAGGCCTCTCGCCTGCGCCCCGACCGGGCGTGTGGCGCTCCAGCCAGCTCCCCCGCCGACCACTGAAGCCCAGTTGGCATTCAAGGTCTCCCGAGAATTTGGGAAAGCGTCCCGTGCGCTTTCCTTCTCACACACACCCTCCTTGACTTCCCCTCGTCCTCTGAGCCTTGTGTCCGCCGCTATTGGTGTGGGAGCGGGCTTGGCCTTGGCCCAGGTGCTCGGCGCCTCCGTGCTGACCCCCGAACCCAGCCGCGCCCAAGGCACGCCTGGCCTGATGGAATTCCGCTGGGACAACACCAAGGATTACCGCAAGCTCTATTTCTTTCAGACCGATACCCAGCGGCTGAAGGTGTCGGACTACTTCCTGATTCTGAAACCGAAGGACCGCAAGACGGCGATTCTCAAGCTCACGGTGTCGATCCCGAAAAGCTTTGACAGCAAAATTGATCCCAATCGGGTCAAACTCTGCCGGATGAGTGAGGGGGGTATGCTCAAGCGCACCCGCTGTGAAAAGCAGATTCCCGCCACGGTCGAAGTGAATGCCAAGGCAGGCACCATCGAGATCTTCCCCGAAACCCCTGTCTCAGACAAGAGCACGATTGGCGTCTACATGCGCATCTTCAACCCATTCAATGTGGGCATGTATCAGTTCAATGCCCTCGTCCAGGCCCCAGGAGACATCCCCGTTTCGAGCTACATCGGCAGCTGGCTGATCCAGATCGATCCCAACATGGGGAACTGATCTCCGCGAACTGATAGGTTTGGTGGTTGAGTAAGACGTGACATGACCAGGCGCACACTGGAGGGCACCAGCCGCAAACGCAAGCGAGTATCGGGTTTCCGTGTGCGCATGCGCAGCCACACCGGCCGCAGGGTGATCCGTTCCCGCCGTCGCCGCGGGCGTGCCCGCCTGGCCGTCTGAACCCTGGGCATTGTTGATCTGTGGCCCTGCCCCAGAACCACCGGTTGCGGGGCCTGCGGGTGTTTGACCGCCTCTACCGCCAAGGCCACAGATTCCATGGCCGTTGGCTCACTCTTCGGGTGATGGCCGAAGATCCAACCCTCCTCCCCCCCAGGGATCGGGTGCACCCCTCCAGCTCCTGGCGCTGCGCTGTGATCGTGAGCAGCAAGGTGAGCAAGCGGGCCGTCCGTCGCAACAGGCTGCGGCGACTGCTGCACCAGGCCCTGTTGGGCCATCCGCCCCAACCCCAGGAGCCATGTTGGCTGGTGTTCAGCCTGAAGCCCGGCAGCATCGACGCGGAAGAGCCCGTCCTGCTGGGAGAATGTCAGTTGTTGTTGCAGAAGGCAGGGTTGCGCAGATGAGCACCCAGACCCCTCCGGTGCCGGCTGGAGCCAGCATCCAGGAAGATGTGTTTTACGAAGGGGGGCCGGCCCTGGGAGACCTCATCCTCAACCTGCTCTTTGGCCTCACCCTCATCGGTCTGCCCTTCGCGGTGGCCGCCCTGGTGCGGGCGATCTGGTTGCGCTTCCGCATCACGAGCCGGCGGATCGAAGTCAACGGGGGCTGGATGGGCCGCGATCGCACCCAGGTGGTGTATAGCCAGATCCGTGAAGTGCGCTCTGCTCCCAGGGGGCTGGGCACCTGGGGTGACATGGTGCTGGTGCTGGAGGATGGCTCGAAGCTGGAGATGCGCTCGGTGCCCAAGTTCAGGGAGGTGGAGGCCTACATCGAGGAGCGGCGCAAGGCCGCTCCTCGGACTGGCAAGCCCCCCAAGGTGTCCACCGGGTTCGTCAATCCCGATGCTGCTGCGTCCTGAAAGTCGGTTCTCCGTCTTTCCCCCCCATCGCTCCTGGTGGCCTCCATCAGGCACACTGACCCACGGATCCTTCCTTAGGCCCCCCCACCTGTGATCGGCTACATCTCCGACAACCTGCTGCTCCCCATCCTGGATTTCTTCTATGGATTGGTGCCCAGCTACGGCCTGGCGATCATTGCTCTCACCGTGGTGATCCGCCTGGCGCTTTTCCCCCTGAGTGCGGGATCCATCCGCAGTGCCAGGCGCATGCGGATTGCTCAGCCTGTGATGCAGCAACGGCAGGCGGAGATCAAGACCAAGTTCGCCAACAACCCCCAGAAGCAGCAGGAGGAGCTGGGCAAGTTGATGAAAGAGTTCGGCAGCCCCCTGTCGGGTTGTCTGCCCCTGCTGGTGCAGATGCCAATTCTGTTCGCCCTCTTTGCCACCCTGCGGGGATCACCCTTTGCCGATGTGCCCTACACCTTCAATCTGAAGGTGCTTCCGCAGGAGCAGATCGCAGCGGTGGAGAGCAAGCCGTTCAACACCCCCAGCCATTCGATCTTCGTCACCGCAACGAAGCATGTGCCGGTGATCGGCACCCTTGAACAGGGCACGAAGCTTGGGGTAGGTGATAGCGCCGCCGTGACGCTCCATGGCAGGGACGGCGCCAGCTTTGATTCCGTGCTCAGCGGTGTGGAGAACGGTGAGGCCTTCCGTCCCACCTGGAGCGTCACCAAGGGAGAGGGGGTGGTCACCGTTGACCAGGACGGCACCATTCATGCCGTGAGCCCTGGAGATGCCGTGGTGGAGGGCAAGATTCCAGGCCTGGCGGCCCGCAGCGGCTTCCTCTTCATCAAGGCTCTGGGCCAGGTGGGCTTTGTCACCGATGGCTCCATCAATTGGGATATCGCGATCCTGGTGGCGGCCTTTGGCGCCACGTTGTTCGCCAGCCAGATTCTTTCGGGGATGGGGATGCCCCCCAATCCTCAGCAGGCCACGGCCAACAAGATCACCCCGGTGATGATCACGGCGATGTTCCTCTTCTTCCCGCTTCCAGCCGGGGTGTTGCTCTACATGGTGGTGGCCAACATCTTCCAGGGCCTGCAGACCTATCTGTTGAGCCGGGAGGCTCTGCCAGAAAATCTGCAGCAGATTCTCGAGAAGCAGATGGCCTCCCAGCCCGTCACCGTTGCCGCCCAGTCTGGGGACAGGCTTCCTTTTGAACCCAACTCCAAGAAGTGAATGCGCCACTGACCCCCGTCTCTCTTGCGGAGCTCAGGGCTCTGCCGGAAGGCAAGGAGTGGTTGGTGGAGCAACGCATCGCTGAGCTGGAGAGCCTGACGCCTGTCCGCGGTCAGGTTCTGGCCATCCACCATGGCACCGCCCTGGAAGTGCGAGGGGAGGCGCAGACCATCGTCACCCTCTGCTGTGCCCGCTGCCTGCAGCAATACAACCATGGGCTGAGGGCTGAGGTGCAGGAGCTGATCGAATTCCAGGGTGGTTCCGGCCCACAGGGAGAGGATCTCCTGTGTCCAGGGGGAGAGGATCTTGACGATCGGCTGGATCCAATGGGCCAGTTCGATCCGGAACGCTGGCTGTTCGAGCAGCTGAGCCTGCAGCTGCCCCTAGTGAACCGCTGCGGCTCAGACTGCCCCGGCCCGGCCAGATGGGGCACAGCTCCCACCACCGCTGATCCTCGCTGGGAAGCCCTGAAGGCCCTCAGCCAACCCTCCGCCTGAGCTGGGCATGACTCCTCCTGCTCTGGTGGACCAGCTGGATCTCTTGATCCGCTCCCGCACCCCGATCCTTTGGATCCGCACCCTGGAGGAAGAGCGGGTGGAGAGCTTGCTGAAGCAGGTGGCCCAGAAGCTGGGTGGGCGCACATTCTGGAGCTGGGATTTCGTGAGCGGGCTCCAGGGCGCAACGGGGCGGGAGGGAGAGGCGGCCCGCAATCCGATGGCGGCGCTCGAAGTGATCGCAGGGGTCCCCACCGATCAGGGCTTGCTGCTGCTGCTGAAGGACTTCCATCGCTTCAGTGAGGATGCGGGCATCTGCCGGCGGTTGCGCAACCTGGCCAGCCGCCTGCGGCAGGGGCCCCATACCCTTGTGATCACGGCGCCCCGCTGGGAGCTTCCCAGTGAGTTGCAGGACAGCATCACCACCCTGGAGCTCCCCCTGCCGGATGCTCCCGCGATCGAGAGGCTCCTGGCTTCTATTGCTCAGGCCAGTGGCCACCCCCTGCAGGCCGACCTGCTGGATGAGCTCACGGCCGCCTGCCATGGCCTCAGTGAGCAGCGGGTGCGGCAGCTGGCGGCCCGGGCTCTAGCGCGCCGCGGTCAGCTGGGCCCCGATGATCTGGCGGAAGTGCTGGAGGAAAAGCGACTGGCGATCGCCCGCAGCGAATTGCTCGAATACTGCCCCACCGAAGCCACTCCATCCGACATCGGCGGGCTGGAGTCGCTCAAGCACTGGCTGGATCAGCGGCACCGCGCCTTTAGTGAGGAGGCCCGCCGCTTCGGGTTGCCCCTGCCCAGGGGAGTGCTCCTGGTGGGACCCCAGGGCACAGGCAAATCCCTCACGGCCCGGGCCATCGCCCACAGCTGGTCGATGCCCCTGCTGCGGCTTGATGTTGGGCGGCTCTTCGCCGGTCTGGTGGGGGCCAGTGAGGCCCGCACCAGGGAGATGATCCAGTGGGTGGAGGCCCTCGCGCCCTGTGTGCTGTGGATCGATGAGATCGACAAGGGTTTTGCCTTCGGCAGCGGCGATGGCCGCAGCGATGGGGGCACTAGCCAGCGGGTGCTGGCGAGTCTGCTCACCTGGATGGCGGAAAAAACAAGCCCGGTGTTTGTGGTGGCCACGGCCAACGCCGTGGAGCGCCTGCCAGCGGAGCTGTTGCGCAAGGGCCGCTTTGACGAGATCTTTCTCCTGGAACTCCCAGATGCCCAAGAGCGCCGGGCCATTCTGGATCTGCAGCTGCGGCGGCGCCGGCCCCTTCACACCATCCCCTTGGATGTGCTTGTGGACCGCACGGTGGGCTTCTCCGGCGCCGAGCTGGAGCAAACGGTGATCGAAGCCATGCATCTCGCCTTCGGCGACAACCGCGACCTGCAGGAGCCCGATCTGATCGCGGCAGCCAGCCAGGTGGTGCCCCTCTCCCGCACCGCCCGGGAACAGCTGGACGCCCTGCGCCAGTGGGCGAGCAGCGGCCGGGCCCGGCCGGCATCAGGCCAGATGGTGAGCAGCTGAGTGCTGAGTGGGCGAGCAGGGAACTGGCGGCTTGTAACGCTTCTGTGAAGAAGTTCCACGCTGGGTAACAACCTTTCCCCGTGGCCTGGATGAACTTCAAACCTGCGCATAGCGTCTGCGAAGTCTCCCGGTCCAGCCATGCTCCCCGGTCCTGGTTCCCGTTTTCCTGGTCCTCGTTTTCAGGGGGAGCTGGCCACCCAGCTCGCGGTCGCCAGCCTGGGTGCAGGGGTGATCACGAGCGTGGCCGTGGCCCAAGGCCAGAACCCCCTCACGGCCCTGAGCATCACCCTGTTCTCTGCGATCGCCGCGGTGGCGGTAGGCCAGGTGCTTTAACTCTTCAGCTCCCATCCGGCTCGCCATTCATAACCTCAAGGCCTCGAGGTGCTGCTGGGAGAGGTGATCCATCGCCGCCACGGTGCGTCTGGTGCTGGATGTGCTGGTGCCCATGCTGGTGCTGCAGGTGTTTCGGTCTGGCCCTGCAGGACGCCCTTGGCAGCGTGATGTCGGGCATGCGCTGCTTCTTTGAGCGGCCCTTTTCCGTGGGTGACTGGCTGGAGGTGAACGGCGTGGTGGGCGAGGTGATCGACATCAATTGGAGGGCCGTCCGCCTGCTCACCCTGGAGCGGGAAATGGTGGTGATCCCCCACAAGCTGATCAGCAGCGAGATGATCCGCAATTTCACCAAGCCCACCCTCAACCACGCCGAACGGATCCAGATCGGATTTCCCAACAACGATCCTCTGAACCTGGCCCGCCAGGTGCTCAAGACCACCGCGATGGAGACCAAGGGCATCCTTCTGAATCCCGAGCCAGATGTGTTCACCCTCGGCTATTCGGACTTCGCGATCACCTATGAGGTGAAGCTCGTCATCCGAAATTACGGCGAGATTGAGCAGATCCGCGAGCGGTTCCCTTCCCGATCCGCACCCTCTATCACTACCACGGGCCCACCAGCCAATAGAAACGGCTGGTCACTCAGTTCAATGAAAGTCTGCAGGCCATTCCTTCCTTTGTTCCTCTGAATCGTGAGGAGAGCAATCAGGTGGCGGCAGGATCCGGCATCGCCCTGCAGCATTTCGCTGCTGGGGAGAAGGTGATCCGCCAAGGCGTCTCGACAACGGGCTATACATCATCGTGGCCGGCCCGGCGATGATGTCAGTCCGGTTGGAAACGGCGAGGAGATCGACATCCTCCCCCTGCGCAGCGGCGAATTCTTCGGCGAGATGAGCCTCTTTTCCGGGGAGCCCAGTGCGGTCACGATCGTTGCCAGCCATGACCTGGAGGTGATGAAGATCTCGGCCAGCGTGGTGAACCGCATGATTGATCGGCAGCCGAGTTTTGCCAGGGAAATCGGTCAGAGGTGGGAAGCTGAAGAGCATCGGCCCCCCATCCCCCCCATCCTTGACCAACGCAGAAGCCAGTCATCTCAGGAGCCTTTGCCCTGCCCTGGCCAATAAGACCTACTTCAACTACGGAGGCCAGGGCCCCCTGCCAACCCCAGCGTTGGCAGCGATCATGGAAACCTGGCAGCGGATCCAGGAGGTGGGACCGTTCACCTCGGCGATGTGGCCCCTGCTGGAGGAGCAGTCGAGCCGGTTGAGGCAACACCTTGCCCGATGGTGTGATGCCCCCCCCCATCGGCTCGCCCTCACGGAAAACGTCACCATGGGCTGTGTGCATCCTCTCTGGGGGCTTCCCTGGCGCCCTGGCGATGAGATCCTCCTCGGGGATGGGGAACACGATGGGGTGGTCGCTGCCTGCCGGGAGCTCTCCCAACGTTTCCATCTCCCGCTGCGAATCCTGCCTGTGCAGAAGCTGCGCGCCGATGTGCAGAGCACTGCGGAGGGCCTGCTGGAGGCGCTGGAGCAGACCCTCACCCCCGGCACCCGCCTGGTGGTGCTCTCCCATCTGCTCTGGCGAACCGGCCAGGTGATGCCCATCGCTTCGGTGGCGGAGCGGCTGGCGGCCCATCCCAACCGGCCCTGGCTGCTCGTAGATGGTGCCCAGAGCTTCGGCAGCCTGCCCTTGGCCCCTCATGCGGCCTCTGCCGATATCTATGCCTTTACTGGCCACAAGTGGGCCTGCGGACCTGAGGGACTGGGGGGCGTGCTGCTCTCGGAGCGGCTGCTGGAGGACAGCCGCCCCACCCTGATTGGCTGGCGAACCCTGAAATCAGAAGATGCAGCCGCCGATGGATTCCACCGGGATGGCCGTCGCTTTGAGGTGGCCACCTCCTGCACCCCCCTACTCAGCGGTTTGCACATCTCCATGGATCTCCTTGATGCTGTGGGGTCCGCTGCGGAACGGCTCCTTCTTCTTTGCCAGCACTCTGAGGCCCTCTGGATGGGGCTGCAGGGGGTGCCGGGTTGTCGTCCGCTTCTAGAGGTACCCCCCCCGGCAGGTTTGGTGAGTTTCCAGCTTCATCGCCCGGACGGCTCCCTGATCGAGCCTGATCATGTGGTGAGAAGCCTTGGCCAGCAGGGGATCTGGCTTCGCAGTCTCCGGGATCCTGATTGCCTGCGGGCCTGTACCCATGTCACCACCACCTCGGGAGATCTGGAGCATCTGCTGGAGGCCTTGCGTCAGATCGTCCGAGAGAACGGCTGTTGATCCCCATCTGATCCCCATAAAAAAGGGGGCCTGTAGCCCCCCATGTCGCAAGCAATGATGCAAAAAATCGATCAAGGATCAATCATTGAGCTCTCAATAGTCGGCTTCGGTGCTCAGGAAAGAGCTGTGCACCCAGCCCGCCAGCAGAGCACCGACGATCGGTGCAAGCCAGAAGAGCCAGAGTTGGCCCATCGCCGCGCCACCCACCCAGGCAGCCACACCGGTGGAGCGAGCAGGGTTGACGGAGGTGTTGGTGACGGGAATGCTGATCAGGTGGATCAAGGTGAGGGCCAGGCCGATGGGCACACCGGCAAAGCCGGTAGGAGCCAGTCGGTCGGTGGCGCCAAGGATGACAAGAAGGAAGAAGAAGGTGAGGATCACCTCAATCACCAGAGCAGCCCAGAAGCCATAGCCGCCGGGGGAATGGGCGCCCCAGCCGTTGGTGGCCAGGGGATTGCTGCCGGAGAGGGTGAAACCTTCGCGGCCTCCGGCCACCATCCAGATCACACCGCCGGCGATGATGGCGCCAAGCACCTGAGCCACGATGTAAGGGAAAACGTGGGACCCGCGGAACTTGCCACCAGCCCAGAGGCCGAAGGTGACGGCGGGGTTGATGTGGCAACCGGAAACATGACCGATGGTGTAGACCATCGTAAGCAGGGTAAGACCGAAGGCCAGGGCGACACCCAGAAAGCCAAGTCCGAGGGGATTGGCTGCAGCATCGTTGTAGGGGAAGGCAGCGGCAAGGACGGCTGAGCCGCAACCACCGAGCACCAACCAGAAGGTGCCAAACAACTCAGCCAGAAACTTTTTGGAGAGTGGAACAGCGAGAGCCATTCAGAACAAAATGATTGTGGGAGACGAACAAATAATGACGTGAGCTGGTGGAATGGCAAGAGAATGTGACAATTGGATGACATTCCCTCGCGAGATGTTTCGCGATATCTTGCGTACCCGGCCCGATCCTTCTCCCTTTCTTCTTTATCGAGTTGAGAGCCAGATGAGATTCCCAGGACCGGAAGATGCCTTTAGAAAGATTTAACTCTTTTGTCCTGGTCTCTGCTCTCTGCTGGGGAGGTCTTTCGCTTGAGTGAGGGCTCTGACTGGAATTCTTTGGCTGTTCCGCTGCGGGCTTGCCACCGGTGAGGGTTCCGGTAGGGCAGACCCAGGGTTGCGCATTGGCGATTGGCACGGCCAACGGCTACGCCATTCCCAAGATTGCGTAACAGGACGGAATCTGTTGTTGCCAATTTGTCAATTCTGTATAAGGTGTAGGTGTTGGCTTTCTTTTGGCGTAATCCGCCGCGGATGCTCAACATTTGCTCAAGATTCCCCCTCCTTCCCTGTTTCCTACCAGTCGTCTAGAGGCATGATTGCTACCCCTTCCCGCGTCTTTCCAAGGCTGCTGATTGCCTCAGCCGCCTCTGTCGGCATCCTTGCTGTAGGCAGCAATGCCCTGGCAGCCACCACCGCCGAAAACCTCAAAACCGCTGAAGCCGCCTGTCTCGAGGCTGCCACTGCCCAGGGCTGGCGTGCTGACCTGGCCAAGGTGATCTCTGCCAAGGAGATCAACGCCGACAAAGTGGAAGTCATCTTTGACCTCACCAAGGACGGTGTGAACACAGCGCGCCTCACCTGCCCTTACAGCGTCAGCCAGGGTGTGGGTGGTGCCTTTGTCAACAAGACCGCTGCCCCCGCGGCCGAGCCCGCCGCTGAGCCCGCCCCGGCTGCTGATGCCGGCACCCCTGTGAATCAGGGAAAGGCCTGGTGGCTGCTTCTCCCCCTGGCCCTGGGTCTTGGCTCCTGGCTCTGGCTCCGCGGTCGCGATGAGCCCACCGGTCAGACCACCTACGGCGGATCTTACGGCGGTACCACCACCGGAACTACCGGAGCTCGCACCTACTATGCCGCTGAGGCAGCTGCCCGCGACGGGCTGCTGGAAGTGCGCGAGCACGCCGACCTTGGCTCCCGAGTTCTGCGCCAGATTCGCAACGGCGATACGTTCCAGCTCACCGGTGTGCGTCGTCGGGACTCCTCCAACGTGGAGTGGCTCGAAGTGCACAACGGCGGTTGGGTTCGTGATGCTGAAGTGCGTTACGACCGCAACGTGGTGCGTTTCACCTGATCCAGATCGCCCGCTTCCAGAAAGCAGGCATCAGAGTTCCCAGAGTTCCCCGGGTCCAGGTTGTTGGATCCGGGGGCTTGTTCTTGCTGGATCCGACCGACTCACCTGGACGTCAGCAGCAGCGCCGGCGGAGAGCCTTCTCAGCCTCCTCCCGATCGTCGAAGTGGATTTTTCCGCTGCTGAGAATTTGATAGTCCTCATGGCCCTTGCCGGCAATCAGCACAAGATCCTCGTCCGCGGCAGCGGCGATGGCTTCGGCAATGGCTCGCGCCCGATCAGCTTCAACCCTCACCTGGGTGCCCGCTGGGATGCCCGCCATCACATCGTCAAGGATGCGTTGCGGATCCTCCGTGCGGGGATTGTCGGAGGTCACCACCACGGCATCCGCGAGCCGGGCTGCAATTTCTCCCATCTGGGGTCGCTTGGTGCGATCCCGATCGCCGCCACAACCAAACACGCAGATCAGACGCCCTGTGGTGAAGGGGCGGCAGGCTGCCAGGGCATTCTCCAGGCCATCTGGGGTGTGGGCGTAGTCCACGAGCACCGCCGGAGCATGGCCATCCCCTGGAGCAGGCACCCGCTCCATCCGCCCCGGCACCCCCCGGAAGCTGGGGATGGCCTCCAGCAGGCGTGGTAGGGGAATGCCCTGCAGCTGCAGGATGCCCACGGCCTGCAGCAGGTTCATCAGGTTGAAGCGTCCCAGCAGAGGAGAGTGGAACGCTCCCCTGTCGTTCGGGGTGTGCAACACCCCCTGCACCCCATCGGAGGCCATCTGCAGCTCACGGATGCCCAGCTCCATCTCCTGACTTGCAAGGGAGCTGCGCCAGCACACGATGCCCTCGGCGCGGAGACTTTCAGCCAGTTGTGCTCCCCAGGGATCATCCCCGTTCACCACCGCTCCCCCCTGGAGGAGAGGGGGTGCGAAGAGGAGGGATTTCGCCGCGAAGTAGGCCTCCATCGAAGGGTGGTAGTCGAGGTGGTCCTGGGTGAGGTTCGTGAACACCGCTCCGGAAAAGCGGCAGCCAGCCACCCGTTGTTGAGCCAGGGCATGGGAGCTCACTTCCATGGCGGCGATCAGGGTGCCGCTCTCCGCTGCCTGGGAGAGCTGGCTCTGCAGCAGATCAGCGAAGGCCGTCGTGTGCTGGGCCGTCACGCTGTGCCCCGGCCAGCGATTCACTAGGGTTCCGAACAGGGCTGCTGGGTGGCCTGTCCGGGCGGCGAGATGTTCGATCAGGTGGGTGGTGGTTGTTTTCCCGTTGGTGCCCGTCACGCCGATCAGCTTCAGGCGCTGGCTGGGGTGATTCCAGAAGGCCGCCGCCAGTTCACCCACCCAGCGGGCCGCAGGATCGGGCACCACGACCACCGGATCCTCGGGACCGGGAGGATCCGCCTGGGCTGCGGCCTGGCTGATCACAGCGGCCGCGCCCCCCTCCTCCAGCACCTGTCGCCAGAACCGGCCGCCATCCACTGTGGTGCCGGGCAAACCCAGGAAGAGCGTGCCCCTGCCGACGCGTCTGGAATCGCAACTGACGCTCTGCAGCTCCGCATTCACCAGGGTGGAGGGAACGGGCAGGCCCACCTGGCCAAGCAAGGAATGGAGCAGTTGCATCATCGGGCGAGCAGTGGACGTGAAAAGGCTCCACACCATGGCATGGGCCTGGCTGAACCTTCACTCCCAGGGTGGAAGCGGCGGGAGTGGCTTGGCGTGACGGACCAGCCAGGCACGGAGCCCGTCCCCTCGGAGCCGCGGGGGGACGGCGGGCAGCTGGCGCAGTCCAGGGGGCTCCTTGCCCTCAGCCCCGGTCTCTTCAACCACCGCCAGCACGGGCACGCTGAGGCCATAGCGGGTCTGCAGAGCTGGATCCCCATCCACATCCACCACCTCCAGAGCTGCCGGAGGCAGCAGCTCCCGCAGCCGCTCTTCAAGCCCTTCGCAGAGGCAGCAACCCTCTCGGCTGTAAAGGATCAGGGCGGTCATCAGTCGGGCACCGGATCGCAGCCGCAAGGGGTGAACGGATGGCAGCGGCTCAGCCTCCGCAGGCTCAACCAGCCTCCCCTCCAGGGGCCATGGCGCTGGATCGCCTCGCTGGCATAGGCGCTGCAGCTTGGGATGAAGCGGCAGCGGGGGCCCAGCAGGGGGGAGATCCAGCGCCGATAGAGGCTGATCAGGACGAGCAGGGCTGCTGTCAGCCAGCCCTCTAAAGTGGATGATTGGCGCTGCATCTGGCGGTGGCGGGTCGAACCCTCATCCGGGTTCATCCAGCTTGCCTGTCCGGCGCCCTCCGCGGCGGGATTCTCCCCGCAGTGTCCGCCGTGGAGATTGTTCACTTGCCTTTTCTGTCCTATGTCCCGTTACCGCGGCCCTCGCCTGAGGATCACGCGGCGCTTGGGAGACCTTCCCGGTCTCACCCGTAAGGCCGCCAAGCGGTCTTATCCCCCCGGTCAGCACGGCCAAGCCCGTCGCAAGCGCTCCGAATACGCGATCCGTCTCGAAGAGAAGCAAAAACTCCGTTTCAACTACGGAATTTCAGAGCGTCAGCTCGTGCGCTATGTCAAGAAAGCCCGTGCCCAGGAGGGTTCCACCGGAACCAACCTGCTCAAGCTTCTGGAAAACCGTCTCGACAACGTGTGCTTCCGCCTGGGGTTCGGCCCCACCGTCCCCGGTGCACGGCAGCTGGTGAACCATGGCCATGTCACCGTGAACGGCCGGGTGGTGGACATCCCCAGTTACCAGTGCAGGGCCGGCGAGGTGGTGAGCATCCGGGAACGCAAGGCCAGCAAGACGCTGGCGGAGGCCAATCTGGAATTTCCGGGTTTGGCCAACATCCCCCCACACCTGGAATTCGACAAGGCCAAGCTCACCTGCAAGGTGAATGGCCCGATCGAACGGGAGTGGGTGGCCCTGGAGATCAACGAACTGCTGGTGGTGGAGTTCTACAGCCGCAAGGTCTGAAGCCAACCCCACCCCACCGGCGCCCCCCGGGGCGCCGGTTCAGTCAGCAGGGGCTGGCAGCCTGTGGCCGAAGGCCTCCCCGAGCAGGCCGGTGGCCACCCGCCGCAGCGAGCGGCGGCCCAGACCCCGAAAGCTCAGCTCACCCCCGAACAGCCTCACGGCCAACGGTGTGACCCGCGGCTGAGAGATGCCGTAGCGGTAGACGAGGCCGCTCAGGCCGTAGAAAAGCCGCGCCAGCCGCCGCGCCGCCTCGAAATCGTCGGCGAGCAGGCCATGCACCCGGGCGGTGTGGCTGGTGGGCGCACCGGCGAGCAGAGCCTCAGCCGCCAGCCGGCCGCTGCGGATCGCGTGAAAGAGACCATCGCCGAACAGAGGGTTAATCAAGCCGGCCGCATCGCCCACCAGCAGCACCCGTCCATCGGGGCTGTGCAACGGCTCGGGCCCATCCCAGAAGGGCAGCGGATGGGCACGGCCGCGCAGACCGGCCAGGCGCTCGGGAGCCACCCCCAGGGAGATGGCATAGGCCTCGATCGCCACCTGGATGCGGGGGCGGGCCCTTGGGTCGCGGCGTACGTCGCGGAGTCGGCCGTGGAAGAGGCCAGCGCCGATGTTGAGATGATCGACCTTGGGGAACACCCAGGCGTAGCCGCGCCTCAGGGCGCCGTACTCCAAGTGCAGAAGATCGGGGCGCAGCAATGGATCAGCCGGATCCCACCGGTGCGGCACCTCCAGCTCCAGGGCCAGGGCGATGCGGGGATCAGGTCGCAGCCCCACCGCCGCAGCCACACCGCCGGCAGCCCCATCGGCGCCTATCACCGCATCGGCCAGCAAGGTGCCGCTGGCCGCCGCCCCCGCTGCCTGTCCAATTCCGGCGCCGCGCCGCAGCTGCAGCCGCACCCCTCCCGGATCACGCTCCAGGCCGCAGAAGCTGTGGCCTTCCAACAGCTCAGCACCGGCCGCTTCGGCCTGGCGCACCAGGGCCGCATCGAAGCGGGGGCGCTGCACCATCAAGAGGCCGCGCGAGGCCTCTGGCGGCGTACCGGGCGGATCGATCGCCGCCTCAACCGCGTGGCCGAAGCGCCAGCTGTGACGCATGAAGCGCACCTGGGTGTCGAACACCGCCTCCGGGACCAGGTCGCCCAGCTCGCCCAGCACCGGCACCGGGAGGCCGCCGCCGCAGGGTTTGTGGCGCGGCAGCCGGCGCTTCTCGAGCAGGGCCACCCGCAGGCCGCCGCGGGCCGCCACCGCTGCAGCCGTGGCGCCGGCCGGGCCGGCTCCCACCACCACCAGGTCGTACTTCGGCTGCCGCCCGAAACGCTCCATCGCCTTCAATCCGCCACGCTCAGGCCCTGCAATCAACCACCGATCAGCGCCTCGAGGGCCGCTGTCACATCCGGCTGCCGCATCAGCGCTTCTCCCACCAGCACCGCATCGGCGCCGGCGCTCACCACTCGATCGAGATCCTCCCGGCTGAACAGCCCCGATTCGCTCACCAACAGCGCCCCGGTCGCACGGATCTGATCGCCGTACTGGGTCATCAGCTGCTCTGTGGTGGCCAGGTCGGTGTGGAAGGTGCTCAGGTCGCGGTTGTTGATGCCGATCATCAGCACCCCCCCAAGGCGCAACACCCGCTCCAGCTCTTTGGCATCGTGCACCTCCACCAGGACGGCCAAGCCCAGGCTGCGAGCCACCTTGAGCAAATAGCCCAAATCCTTGTCATCCAGGATCGCCGCGATCAGCAGGGCCGCATCGGCACCGGCCGCCCGGGCCTGATAGAGCTGATAAGGGGAGAGGATGAAGTCCTTGCAGAGCAACGGCAGATCCACCGCCTCCCGCACCGCCACCAGCACGTCAAAGCCGCCCAGGAAAAAGGTTTTATCCGTGAGCACCGAGAGGCAGCTAGCTCCGCCTGCGCCGTAGCCCTTGCCGATCGCCACCGGATCAAAATCCTCCCGGATCACCCCTTTGCTGGGGCTGGCTTTTTTGATTTCAGCAATCACCGCCGGCTTGCGGCAGGAGGCCTTCAGGGCTGCCACAAAATCCCTGGTGGCTGGAAGCTTGGCCACCTGGCCCCGCAGCTGCTCCAGGCTCACCCGCTCGCGGGCGGCGGCGATTTCGCGATCCTTTTCCCACACAATCTTTTCGAGAATGTGACGGGGTTGCTCCTCTGGGTGGGGAATGCCGTACTCCAAATGGGCCACCTTCACCGAGGGGTTGGGTGGGCGGCGACGGATCTCCATCTCAGGCCACCACAGGCGCGGCCACGGCCATCGCCGCCTGCTTGTAGGCCACTTCCACCACCTCACTGAGGGTGGGGTGGGTGTGCACTTCGGTGGCCAATTGCTGCACGCTCTGCCGGCGAGCCACCGCATTGGCGATCTCTTGAATCAGATCGGCGGCGTGCAAACCGTAGATGTGGGCGCCAAGCACTTCACCACTGGCTTTGTTGAACAGCAACTTGAGCAGGCCATCACTTTCGAGCTCAGCCAGGGCCTTGGAATTGGCCTTGAAATAGCTGCGCACCACCCCCAACTCAAAGCTCTCCTTGGCCGCCAGCTCCTTGGCGTCGGCTTCGCTCAGGCCCACTGAGCTGATCTCGGGATGGGTGAAGGTGGCGGCTGGGATCGAGCGGTAGTCGATCCGGCGTGGGTGGCCCAGGATGTTGTCGATGGCCACCGCACCCTGGGCGGCGGCCGTGTGGGCCAGCATCATCTTCCCCGTCACATCACCCACGGCCCAGAGATGGGGCACGGGCTCGGCAGCCTCGCCGTGGCTGGAGCGCACTTGCATCGTGCCATCCACAGCGATGAAGCCTCGCTGGGTTTCCACGCCCACCGACGCCAAATTGAGATCTTTGCTCACCGGCACCCGGCCCGTGGCCACCAGCACCGCATCCACCTCCAGCGTCTCCACCGGCTCTCGGGTGGCCATGTCCACCAGTTCGATCTTCACAGGGCAACCGGGGGTGATGGTTTTGGCCAGCACCCCGGCCCGGGCGTCGATCTCGCGCCCATCAATCAGTTGGCGGGCCGCCAGCTTGGCGATGTCGGGATCGAAGGTGGGCATCACGCGATCCAGGGCTTCGATCATCGTTACCTCGCAGCCCAGGGCCGTGTACACATCGGCGAACTCCAGGCCGATGTAGCCACTGCCGATGATCGTGATCCAGCGGGGCAGCCATTCCAGGTTGATGGCCTCATCGCTGGTGAACACCGTGCGGCCATCGGTGGTGATGCCAGGGGGCACAAAGGGGTCGGAGCCGGTGGCGATGATCACATCTCGGGCGCGCCACACCCGCTCCACCCCGCTCGCCTCCCGCACAGCCACCCGCTGGGGGCCCTCCAGGCGCCCCTTGCCCCGCAGGATGGTGACGCCTGCGCGCTCCAGGGTTTTGGTGAGGTTGGCCCGGATCGTTTCCACCAGCTGGAGGGCGTGATCGGCGATCTTTTGCCGCTCGAAGCGCACCGGCGCCGCGTGGATGCCGAAGGCCTTGAGATGCTCCGCATCGGCCAGCTCCCGCACCCGGCCGCTGGCGGCCAGCAGGGCTTTGGAGGGCACGCACCCCCGGTTGACGCAGGTGCCTCCCATGTCGCGGCACTCCACGATGGCCACCTTCAAGCCGTGATCGGCGCCGTGTTTGGCCGCATCGAAACCGCCGTAGCCCGCACCGATCACGATCACGTCGTAATCGAAGGATGGGTCTGCGGCCAGGGTAGAAGAGTCGCTCACCGGGATGGGGCTGGCTGATTGCAGGCATTCTCCCTCCCTCAGGGACCCTGGGTCTGTGCCGAGTGGCCTGCCCCAAGCTGCTGCCGGCGCCGCTCCAGCAGCAGCGGGGCTGCGGCGACGGCCACATTGAGCGATTCCACCCCGGGCTCCAGCGGAATCGTCAGCTGAACCTGGGCCTCCTCCAGCAGCGCCCGGCTCAGCCCCGATCCCTCATTGCCCAGCATGAGCAGCAGCGGCCGTTGCCAGTTCTGGTTCCAGTAGGGCTCCCCACCGCGCACCACCGTGGCGGTGATGGTGAGGCCCGCACCCCTAGCCTGTCGCAGGCGAGTTGGCAGATCTGCCGCCTTGAATCGGGCGATTGGCAGGGCCAGGCTGGCGCCGCTGGAAGCGCGCAACACCTTCGGTTGCCAGGGGTCGGCTCCATCACCCAGCCACACCTGATCCACCCCTGCAGCCAGGGCGGTGCGCAGCAGCGTCCCCAGATTGCCGGGATCCTGCACGTTCTCCAGGAGCAGGCCGAACTTGGGTGCCCCCTCAGGCGGGGCCTGCCCAGGTAACTCCCAGGGCAGCGTGCACACCACGCCATCGGGATGGCGGGTGGTGGTGGCCGTTGCGATCACCTCTTCAGTGGCCTCGCGGCACACCGTGGTGGCGGCCAGCCGCTGGAGCAGATCCCCATGGCGATCCAGCCACACAGGGGTGGCCAGCAGCAGATCGGGCATCCGGCCCAGATGCAGCGACTCCTCCAGCAGGTGGGTGCCTTCCAGCAGAAGCCGTTGCTGTTGCAGCCTGCCCGTGGGGTGGTGGAGCTCCCGCAGCTGCTTCACCAGTGGATTGCGTCGGCTGCTGATCGGCTCGAAACCCACGCCGTCTTCACCGGCAGGTGTCAGAAGTGCTCATGCCGGCGGACCTGCATTTTTTCATCCAAACGGATTTCTTTTTCCTGGAGGTGCAGTCCCTTAACAGTGGCAATCTGGCCGTGGATCCCCTCGGCAACAAGGTTCTGGATCAATTGTTTGATGACCTCTTCTTCCACCTTCGCTTCATCGAATCCTGCGGGGGTGAGGCTTTCAATGAATCGGCCTGCCTTTTGGGCAACAATTTCCGAAGAATTGTTAATGGAAAGTAAAATCATGATTTGTAATGCGGATGGGGAGACTTGAACTCCCACGACATTGCTGCCACTAGTACCTGAAACTAGCGCGTCTACCAATTCCGCCACATCCGCAGGCGTTCGAGCCGTAAGGATCTTAAACCATCAGCACCCAGCCCCTCCTTTCAGCGCCATGCGTCTCTATGGCCCATGCGGCGAGACTGGCCCGAGACAGTTCGGCTGGCGGCCCCTAGACGAAGCAGGGAAACATTGTCAAGATTCGGCTCTGAATCGATGTTAAAGGCCCCCTGCCCATGGTTCTTTCCATTGCGTCCTCCAAGCCGACTGTTGTGCAGCCCAAGTTGGAGGTCATCGGTGGAGCCAGGCTTGAGGGAGAAATCCGGGTGAGTGGAGCCAAGAATTCCGCTCTTGTTTTGATGGCCGCTTGTCTGCTCACTGAAGATTCGTTAAGGCTTCGCAATGTTCCCCGCCTCACCGACATTGCCTCCATGGGTGAGATCCTCGCCGCCCTTGGCGTGAGGGTCACCCGCTCAGGAGAGGCGATCCATCTCACCGCCGACCATGTGACTCGTGCGGCACCTCCCTACGAGCTGGTGAACAGCCTGCGTGCGAGCTTCTTCTGCATTGGTCCTCTGCTGGCTCGAATGGGCACCGCCCAGGTGCCCCTCCCCGGCGGCTGTCAGATCGGCACCCGTCCGGTAGTGGAGCATGTCAAAGGGCTCAAGGCCCTCGGTGCTCAGGTCACCATCGAGCACGGAGTGGTGACGGCGGTTGTGCCAGGCCACAACCGCCGTCTCAAAGGTGGTCACATCCATCTGGATTGCCCCAGCGTCGGCGCCACGGAAACCCTCATGATGGCGGCCACCCTCGCTGAGGGAGAAACCGTGATCGAAAACGCTGCCCAGGAGCCTGAGGTGGTGGATCTGGCCCGCTTGCTTCAGGCGATGGGCTCCCGCATCACCGGAGAGGGAACTCCCACCATCACCATCGATGGTGTGCCCACGCTCCATGGTGCGGATTACGAGGTCATTCCTGATCGCATCGAGGCCGGCACCTTCCTCCTGGCCGGTGCCATCACCCGGTCCTCCCTTCTCGTCACCCCCGTGATCTCCGAGCATCTCGGTGCTGTGCTCACCAAGCTGGAGGAATGTGGCTGCACCCTTCAACCGGAGGGTCGGGGGATTCGCATCACGGCCCATGAGATTCAAGCCCTGGATCTGCGCACCCAGCCCTTCCCCGGTTTTCCCACTGATCTTCAAGCTCCTTTCATGAGCCTGCTGGCTACGGCCAGAGGGACCAGCCTGGTGGTGGAGAACATCTTTGAGAACCGTATGCAGCATGTGGCCGAACTCCAGCGGATGGGGGCCTCGATTCGTCTACAGGGCAATACGGCCTGTGTGGAAGGTGTTCCCCAGCTGAGTGGTGCCCCCGTGCAGGGCACGGATCTGCGGGCTTCCGCTGCAATGGTGCTGGCGGGCCTAGCTGCCCAGGGCACCACAACGGTTCGCGGCCTTGAATACCTCGATCGTGGCTACGACCAGCTGGAGCAGAAACTCAAGGCGGTGGGTGCTTCCATCCAGCGTCTTTCCGACGAGGCCTGACCCAGCGGCGGGGGTGAACCGAGGAGCGCTCACCCCCGCCGCCCTCTAGATTCACCTCGCGGGAGCGTGCCGGAATTGGTAGACGGACTCGACTCAAAATCGAGCGCCTTCGGGCATGTGGGTTCGAGTCCCACCGCTCCCATGGCCCCCCTTGCGGCTCCGACAGCCGTGATGGAAACCTACAGCCGCTACCCCCTGGCCCTGGTGCGGGGCAAGGGGGTATGGGTGTGGGATGAACAGGGCCGACGCTATCTGGATGCGGTGGCTGGCATTGCGGTGTGCACTCTCGGCCATAGCAACCGGGCCATGCGCAGGGCCCTCTGCCGGCAGCTGGGCATCCTGCAGCACGTTTCCAATCTTTATCGCATTCCCGAGCAGGAGGCCCTCGCAGAAGCTTTGGTGCAACGCAGTTGCGCGGATCGCGTTTTTTTCTGCAATTCCGGTGCTGAAGCCAATGAGGCCGCCATTAAGCTGGCTCGCAAGCACGGCCATCGGGTGCGGGGCATCGAGCGCCCCCTGATTCTCACGGCCCAGGCCAGCTTCCATGGCCGCACTCTCGCGGCTGTCACCGCCACGGGCCAGCCCCGTTACCACGAGGGCTTCCAGCCCATGGTGGAGGGTTTCCGCTATTTCCCCTACAACGACATCGGTGCCTTCGAAGCCCTGCTGACCTCCTGTGAAGCAGAGGGACCTGCCGTTGCCGCCGTTCTGCTTGAACCTCTGCAGGGGGAAGGTGGCGTGAACCCCGGTGATCCCGCCTTTTTCCATCGGGTGCGCCAACTCTGTGACGAACGCCGCATCCTGCTCATCTTTGACGAGGTGCAGATCGGTGTGGGGCGCAGCGGACGCTGGTGGGGTTACAACAACCTGGGTGTTGAGCCCGACGCTTTCACCCTCGCCAAAGGCCTTGGGGGGGGCATCCCCATCGGTGCCCTGGCCGTGAAATCCAGCTGTGATCACCTGCGGCCTGGGGATCATGCCAGCACGTTCGGGGGCAACCCCCTGGCCTGCAGGGCCGGCCTGACCGTGATCGCGGAGATCGAACGCCGTGATCTGCTGGCCCAGGTGCAGGCTGTGGGCAGCCAGTTGCGCGATGCGTTGGAGGATCTGGTGCAGCGTTATCCGCAGCATCTCAGTGGCGTGCGCGGCTGGGGGCTGTTGCAGGGGCTCGTGCTGCGGCCTGAGGGCCCTGCCGCGCCTGATGTGGTAGGGGCTGCTCTGGCCGAGGGGCTTCTGCTGGTGCCCGCTGGCACCACAGTGGTGCGCTTTGTTCCCCCACTGGTGATCAAACCCCGGCACGTGCGCCAACTGATGATGCGCCTGGAGAAGGCCCTGCAGCGCCTGCTCTGATGCGCTTGCCGGATCCGGTTGATCTCGACCGTCTGCTGGTTTCCTTTGCGCCCCGTGGGATCAGGCTAGGTCTGGAGCGCATGGAGGCCGCCCTGGCGGCCGGTGGCCATCCCGAGCGCCGGTTCCCGGCTGTTCAGGTGGCCGGCACCAATGGCAAGGGCTCCACTGCCACCTTTCTTCATGCCATCCTTCAGGCGGCGGGTCTGCGCAGCGGGGTCTACCGCTCTCCTCACCTGCAGAGCTGGTGTGAGCGGATTCAGCTGGGCCAGCACTGGGTGGATGGCGCCACCCTGCAGGCCGACATCTTGCGCTGGCTTCCGCTCGGAGAGCGGCATGGCCTCACGGTCTTCGAGCTGTTCACCGCCGCAGCCCTCGACCGCTTCGCCCTTGAGGATCTGGATCTGGCGGTGCTGGAGGTGGGGCTGGGGGGGCGGCTGGACGCCACCACGGCCCACCCGGATCGGAGGGTGGTGGGCTTTGCTCCAATCGGCCTGGATCATCAGGAGTTTCTCGGTGCCACCCTGGAAGCGATCGCTGCGGAAAAAGCCGCTGTGTTGCGTCCGGGCCAGGTGGCCATCAGTGCCCCCCAGGTGCCCGCTGTGGCTGAGGTGCTGGCCTCTCAGGCTCGCCTTCAGGGCTGTGAACTGTGCTGGCCCTCTCCCCTTCCCAGCGAGGCGGAGGGAGGGCCTGCCCTCGGATTACCAGGCACATTCCAGCGCAGCAATGCCGCTGTGGCTGCCGGCATGGCCCGTGCGCTGCGGGCCCAGGGCTGGTCGATCAGCGATGGGGCCATCGCCCAGGGTCTGCGCCAGGCCCGCTGGCCGGGGCGCCTTGAACGCCGCTGCTGGCAGAGACGGGAGCTGCTCCTTGATGGCGCCCATAATCCTCCAGGCGCGGTTGCCCTGCGCCGAGAACTGGATCGGCTGCTGGAGGAGTCTCCCGCTCATCCAGGAACCCCCTCGGGCCGGCGCTGGCTCCTGGCGATCCAGCGCAGCAAGGACGCTCCGGCCCTGCTCGATGCCCTTCTCGCTCCTGAAGACAGTGCTGCCATCATGCCCCTGCCCTCTCTTCCCTGCTGGAGCGTGGGGGATCTGCTGGCGGCCCGGCCAGCGCTGCAGGGTCGCCTCCTGGCCCTATCCCATCCCCTGGAGGGCCTCCGCTGGCTGGAGCCCCCTGGCCCATTGCCTGTGATCGCCGGTTCGCTCCACCTGCTGGGGGAGATCTGGCCCCTGCTGGATCCCCTGGAAGCCGAGGGCCATCAAGTTGCGGGAAGGATCAGCCCTTCAGGCTGACGCTGCCGCCAGGCGTGCCATCCTGATCAAGACAGGCCTTTCCCTTGCCCTATGTCGGTCTCACTGACTCCGGAAGAACGCAACAAACTCATCGGCGGCCCCCTGGCCGCTGCCATGGCCGTGATGGCTGTGGACATGGGGATATTCTCCAGCGCCCAGGAGGCCCTTGCCCTGGGCAAGGAACTCTCCGCCGCGGCCACCCGCTACGCCTCCAATCCCCTGATCTCCAGCCTCTTTGATCCTGAAGCTCTCAAGCAGGGCATCAATCCTGAGAAGCCCAACATCACCCCGGAGGATGTGAAGGACGGAAAGGTGCTCGATCGGGCCCTTGAGCAGGTGGATCAGGCCATGAGCCTGGTGCGTGCCAAGTGCGATGCCCCCACCTCGCAGCAGTACGCCCAGTTGATCGTAGATGGCTGCGTGGCGGTGGCCGAAGCCGCCGGCAAGGGCCTCTTCGGAGCCGGAGAGAAGGTTTCTCCTGAGGAGAAGGCAGCTCTTGATCGGATCCGCCAGCATCTGGGGGTCACCGCCTGAAGGCTGAGCGCATGCCCTGGGTCTCCTTCCTCTTCCCCCTGGACAGACCCAGGGCAAGCCACTCCGGCCCTTTGGCGATCACGCGTCCCTTCGCGGTTGTTCTTATCTTCTGCTGGTTGCTTCTGCTCCTCTTGGGTCCCCTTCCGGCTCTGGCTAGTTATGCCGAGCGGATCGACTACACGCTCACCAATCAGTCGGGCAAGGATTTCCACGGCCAGGAGCTCAGTGAAACCTCCTTTGCGGGAGCGGTGGCTCGGCAGGCCAACTTCGATGGCGCCGACCTCCATGGCGCCATTTTCACCCAGGGTGCCTTCGCCGGAGCCACCTTCCGCGGCGCAAACCTCACCAACGTGCTGATGGACCGGGTGGATTTCGCCGGGGCGGACTTCAGCGGTGCGCTCCTTCAGGGGGTGATCGCCTCGGGCAGCAGCTTCGCCGGTGCCACCGTCAACGCTGCCGATTTCACGGACGCCATTCTCGATCGTGCCGATCAGGTGGCTCTGTGCCGCAAGGCCAAAGGAATCCATCCCATTACAGGTGTGGACACACGAGAGAGCCTGGGGTGTTGAGGATCCCCGCAACAGGCCTCATCGTTTCTCCCACCACCCCCGCAGCTTTCCAGGGTTGAGGAGCCCAGCTGGGTCGTGCCTGCGTTTGCAGCCCACCTGTTCCGCGTCGATCACCCCCAGTCCCCCATCCTCCACGGTGATCGCGTGGGGGTCGAACAGCACGGCCCCCCCTTCCCGGCATTGGGCCATCAGGTCCTGCAGGGCACCGATGCCCTGATCCCGCAGGACAGGGAGGCCAGCCAGCCGGGCCGCCCCCATCTGGCGCACCCCTTCCAGATGCCAGTGCAGGTTGTCCCCCCAGGTGGCGCTGATTCCAGCCAGAAAGGGACCCTCCGGCTGGGGCAGCAACATCTGCAGATAGGTCCAGTCGGGATGGCGAGCCCGCCAGTGG
This sequence comes from Aphanothece sp., assembly GCA_040375715.1. Classification (GTDB taxonomy): domain Bacteria; phylum Cyanobacteriota; class Cyanobacteriia; order PCC-6307; family Cyanobiaceae; genus Cyanobium. Next base: position 37,600 of record JBEIRX010000003.1, on the reverse strand, counting down.
AGCGTGGTGTGGTTCCAGGTGAGTTCCCGCAGGGGCAGCCCTTTTCTGGTGTCCTCAGGCTGCTGCCACACCACCGTTCCTCCCCGGCTTGTGAGCCAGGAGTTGGCGATCGCCAGGGCATCCGGAGCGAGCAGCAGGAGCAGTCGACTCTCCCCGGACTGGGGTGCTGGGCAGCCGGTGGGCCAGGGCATGGCCGCCGCCAGTGGACTCTCCAGCAGGCAGAGCTCTTGGAGCAGCAGGGCCGTGCCCGGGAGCTCCCGGGCGGCCTTCAGAGCCGCGTCGCCATCGCTGAAGCCCACCACCATTCCCCACCACCGCACGGCTTGGCTGGTGGCCAGGTGCAGGGCCGTGAGAATGCCGTTGGTCCCGTAGGCATGGTTCAGGGGTTCACAGGCCTGGCCCTCCAGCCGCAGCAGCCTGGGTTCCGCTTCCACGGTCACCACCTCCAGACCAAGCAGGTGCCCGGGATCCCGCAGGAACCCCCAGCGCAGGGAACCGATGCCTCCCGATCCTCCGGCGATGAAGCCCCCCAGGGTGGCGCTCCGGTAGGTGCTCGGCGCCAGGCGCAGCGCCCGGCCATGGGGGAGCAGCTGGCGATCCAGATCCGCCAGCAGGCAGCCACTCTCCGCCTCCACCACACCCGTGTCGTCAGCCACAGCCCGCAGACGGTTGAGGCCGCCCATCTCCAGCACCACCCCGCCGGCAAGGGGCACACATTGCCCATAGTTCCCCGTGCCGGCTCCCCGCACCGTGAGGGGTACGCCGTGGCGGGCGCAGGCTCCTGCCACGGCCATCACCTCAGCCACATCTGTGGGGCAGGCCACCAGTTGCCCCCGGCACCCCACCAGCAGCTGGCGAAGCACGGGGGAATAGTCGTGGAAATCCCCGGAGCATCGTTCCAGTTCAGTTGGGGACTGCAGCAACTTCAGGGAGGGAACCTTCAGGCTGAGCTCCTCTGCCAGAGCCTGGATCTGGGAGCTGTTGGGCAATGGCGGCAGTGGAGGCAGGCTCAGGGAAGGCATGGATCCAGCCGGTGTTCCCTTCAGTTTCCCTGGGGGGCGGGCGTTGAGGCAGCGAGCGGCCCCAGCAGCGGGGAGAGCTGTTCCCGTTGGGGGGGAGGCAGCCAGACGCCGTGGCGCAGCACCCTTCGCTGGGGGCTCCGGGCCAGCAGATCGATCCAGGAGGTGGCTGCCAGCACCACCAGGTCGGCAGGTGCACCGATCCGGAGCACGCCATCCCAAGGGAGATGCATCAGCCGTGCCGGGCAGGTGGTGAAGGGCGCCAGGCCGGCCCGCTGCCAGGGAAGAAGATGGCTGGCAAGGGACGAAAAGCGGATCAGCTCGATGGGATCGAAATCCCCCCCCGGAAACCAAGCGTCCTGCACGTTATCGGCGCCGATGGCCACGGTGACGCCGGCCTGTTGGAGTTGTCGGATCGGGGCCTTGGGTCTGCGGGAAGGTGTGCGCTCCGGATCCCGATCCAGCAGCCAGAGGTTGGTGGTGGGCAGGGCGACGACGCCCACGTCCGCCTGGGCCATGGCATCGGCCAGCTGACGCAGCGCCCGATCTTCCATCAGCCCCATGCTGCTGGCATGGCTGGCCACCAGGGGAACGGCCAGCCGCTGGTCCTTGAGCACCTCCATCACCAGGGTGAGTCCTCGGGGAGGGGGTTGATCACTCTCATCGATGTGCAGGTCGATGCCGATGCCTTCCCGTTCCGCCAGCCTGAAGAGGGCCATCAGGGCCTCCCTTTCCCCTCCATGGAGCCGATAGGGAGGTCCGAGCACGCCGCCAAGGAGTCCATGGGCGGCGGCCACGCGGCGGGCCAGGGCCTCCCCTTCCCTGCTGAGCCAATGGTCGATCGGCACCAGGGCCACCAGCTCCAGTTCCACCCGTCCTGCCCAGCGTTGGCGCAGGCTGCCGAGTACCTCCCAGCAGGGCTCCGCCCAGGCCCCCCCACTGTCCACATGGCTGCGGATGCCCCGCAGGCCGTACCGCCAGGCCTGCTCCAGAGCGCGCTCCGCCCGTTCCCACAGCAGCTCGGGCGTGCGCTGCGCCGCCTCCTGGTGGTTCACGCGCAGGGCCTCCTCCATGGTCCCCGTCAGGTTCGTGTGAAGCGGAGCGGTGAAAGCCTTGTCGAGATGGGCGTGGGGTTCCACCAGAGGGGGGAGAGCCAGGGGAATCCCCGCGGCAGGCTCTGGCCCCTCATGGGGGATGAGGCGAGTGATCCATCCGTTCCTGTGCTGGAGGCAGACCCGCACCAACCCTTCCCCATCGGCAGGTGGCAGGGCCAGGGTGGGATCCAGCAGGCTCCGGGGGATCGCCAGGGGGGGGAGATCGGTCAACGCTGCTCTCTGGACCCTTCCGGCTCGCGGGCCTGGAGCACGAGGAACTGCCCAGCTCCCGCCAAAGTGGTGGCTTCATACTTTGGCAGCCGTAGATCCGACACCTGGCGCAGCCCAGGGAGAAGGGCTGCCAGATCCAGTTCCGTGCGGTACAGGCTGAACAGTCCAAGATTGCTGCGCCTGGTGTGGGCCTGCACAAGCTTGCCGAGCACGAGCCTCTGGGAGCGCACCAGCTCTGGACATTGGCGAATGAGCAGACGGAGCATGCCGCTCACTCCATCGTTGTGACAGAGCTCCTTGATGAGCAGCCCTGTGAGCTGATGGCCGCCGAACTCGGCAAAGGCTGTGGGACCAGGATTGGTGATCGCCAGACCAGCGGTGAGGCCACTGCCCAGTAAGGCCACGGCGAACAATCGGGAGACCCGCGGCACCGGGTAGTGATCAAAAGTGCAGGTTCAGGTTGGCAGAGATTTCCTCCCGGCGCATCTGCTTGGGGTCGCCGGCTTCAAGTGGTAGGTTCTTTTCACCACGGCGGGCGTCGCCAAGTGGTTAAGGCAGCGGCTTGTGGCGCCGCTATACGGGGGTTCGAATCCCCTCGCTCGCCCTCTTCTTCCTCTTCGGCCCTACGTCTCTCCAGTCTTGGTTTTCGACCGGGAAACCCCTTGGGCTGGCCTGGATCTCAGCCGCTGAGGCCAGCAGCCAACAGGGCCTTCAGCAACCCGTCCCCTCCATGACGCACGGGATCGTGGCAGGGCAACCCGGTCTGCCGGCGAACTGTTTCGAGGGCCTCGTCCACCTCCTCCTGCGGCAGATGGGCCGTGTTCAGGGCGATGGCCGCCACCTGGGGGGAGGGCATGGAGGGGTCCGGACGGGCCAGGGATGCCAGCCCCTCCACCACCGGAATCAGCTCCCTGAGGGGCGGCAGGGGCACATGGGGCGCGTTGCGGATGGCGGTCTGCCCAGCACGGTGCACCAACAGGAGCTGGGTGGGCTGGGCCCCGCGGATCAGGGGCAGGGTGGCCGTGGAGCCGGGGTGGCACAGGGAACCCTGCCCTTCCACCAGCAAAAGGGTTTGTGTGTCGCAGGCAGTGGCCGCGAGAAGAACGGCCTGTTCCACCGCTCCGGCGGCGTAGTCCACCCGGATGGCATCCAGGGGCACGCCGCCGCCGCTGATCAGGATGCCCGCCTGTCCTGTGCCGACGAACCTGGCATCCATGCCGCGCTTCTGGGCGGCCGCCTGGAGCTCCAGACAGGCACTCATCTTGCCCACGGACATGTCCGTGCCGACGGCCAGAAGACGGGGGCAGGGCAGCCGCGCCGCCTGGGCTGAGGCCACCGGGAGCGTCGCGGGCTCCTGCCTGATATCCCAGATCCAGGCCCCACTCCTGATGCGGGCGGCCAGTTCCGCGTCCTCGGCGAGCCTGGTGTGCAGGCCGCTGGCGAGGCACATGCCGGCCTCCAGTGCGGCGAGCAGATCGGCACGCATCTCTGCGGGCAAATGGCCTCCCGATGGGGCCAGACCCACCACAGCCACGGCCTCCTCGGGGCTGGGTAACAGAGGCAGGGCGTCCTGCAGGCTGGCTACCACGGGCACGTCCCGGGGGATGCCGGTGAGGGCCCTGAGATCGGCGCCGCCGTGGGCAGGATCCACCACCGCCAGGATCGGACCTCTGCGGTAGCGGAGCATGGCCAGACCGGTCTTTCCGCTCAGGTTGTCGAGACCGTGGTGCTGCAGCAACACCACTGGGTCATCAGCACGGAGCATGGGATAGGGCCAGAAATCCATCCTGCCGCAGGACAACCCCGAGTCCGGGGCCTAGGCCTGGCAGCACCCGATCGTCCTCTAGCCGGAGACCACTGAAGGGATCATCCAGCAGGTTGAGGTGGCTGTCGAGGTCGGGCCAGCGCACCAGGGGCAGGAGCTGGGCGGCCGCCCCGTTGAGCAGGGCGCTGTCGGAGTAACAGCCCACCATCACCTCCAGCTCCAGGTGACCGGCGACCTGGGCCATCAGCAGCGCCTCCGAGAGGCCGCCACTCTTTAGAAGCTTGATGTTCACCCCATCCACGTAGGGGGCCAGGCGCACCACGTCCGCCAGGTTCCAGCAACTCTCATCAGCCACCAGGGGGATGGGGCAATCCAGCTCCAGGGCTGCAAAGGCCGCCGCGTCGTCCTCCGGATCGAGCAGGGGGGGCAGGGGTTGCTCCACCAGCACCACCTGGCCCTCTGCCAACCAGCTCACCATGTCCCTGGCCTGGTCCAGGGTCCAGCCCCCGTTTGCATCTACTTGCAGCTCGGCGGCCACCCCTGTGGCCTGCTCATGAGCCTCCAGGGCCGTGGACACCGCCCGTACTAGGGCCCGGTCGTGCTCAAGGCCCTCTGGGCTGCCCAGCTTGAGTTTCACGCGGCTGGCGGGCATCTGCCGCCACCAGCGGTGAAGCCGATCGAGCACCTGCGGCACCGTCCCCAGACCCAGGGTGACGCTGGTGGCGGTAGCCACAGAAGAATTCAACCCCCAGAGCCCAGCCACCGAGATGCCAAGCCGCTGACCCCACCAATCCAGCAAAGCCAGATCCACGGCGCAGCGTGCAGGGGGGGAGAGCGCAGCGAGCAGGGGGTCCAGGGCCTGGCGTGGAGCTGGCGGCAGCCCCTCCAGGGCTGGAATCAGGGCGTCCAGTTCATGGGCGATTCCGTCTGTGGTGTAGCTGCGATGGCCGGTATCAAACCCTCCGCTCTCCCCCAGACCCGTGATCCCCTCGTGGTGAATGGAGAAAAGGAGGTGCTCCACCGCTGAAGTGGTGCCACGACTGATGGTGAGAGGCACCGCCTTGGTGAGGGCAAAGCGTTGGAGGCGGCAGCGCATGGCGGAGGGGGCCAGACGTGAACAATCTGGCATTCACGACGGGTGTATCAAAGGCGCATAACAGAGCGTGAATCGCCGACATCTAGTTCATCCACCCTAAAATTTGCAGTGTGTGAATTGCTCAAACGAGCCCCATTTCAAGCGCGTGAAGGTCGTTCACCTCTGTCGTCGGTATGGCCGCAGATCCTCCTCCATCCAGCAGCTGCTGGAGGAGATCCATGGCCAGCTCTCGGCTGAGCTGTTGCCCGCTTCTGGTGAAAGTGCAGGTGCAGGCACGGTGCCTGATCTCCCTGATCTCTCCCGCCGTCTGCTGTCCTCCGCCATCGCGGATCTCATGGAACGTGGTGCCGCACGCTTTTATCCCGGTGTGCTCACCTGAGTGGGCAGACGACGATCAGTGGGCTGGACACCTTCGCCACCCTGGAGCAGGCCCTGGAGCGGGCTGAAAACCTGCTGCTGCAAGTTGGAACCAAGGGTTAGGGGCCCTGGGAGCCCCACTCCCAGCCCCCCCGCTTCCGCCTGAGACACTGGAGCCATGACGGCCACCCATCCCCTGGGCCCTGCAGCCCACCTCCATCCCTGCGAGCCTGAGCGGGCCGGCTTTCCCAGCCGCGGCAGCTACTGGATCACCACCTTCGGCTGCCAGATGAACAAGGCCGATTCCGAGCGGATGGCCGGCATTCTGGAGGCCATGGGGTACCGCGAAGCTCAGGCTGAACTGGAGGCGGATCTGGTGCTTTACAACACCTGCACGATCCGCGACAACGCCGAACAGAAGGTGTACAGCTACCTGGGCCGCCAGGCGCAGCGCAAGCGGGCCAATCCCCACCTCACCCTGGTGGTGGCCGGTTGCGTGGCCCAACAGGAGGGGGAATCTCTGCTGCGCCGTGTGCCCGAGCTGGATCTGGTGATGGGCCCCCAGCACGCCAATCGGCTCGATGCCCTGCTGGCGAGGGTGGAGCAGGGGCAGCAGGTGGTGGCCACCGAGGAGCATCAGATCCTGGAGGACATCACCACGGCCCGCCGGGAGAGCACGATCTGTGGCTGGGTGAATGTGATCTACGGCTGCAACGAGCGCTGCACCTACTGCGTGGTGCCATCGGTGCGGGGTCGGGAGCAGTCGCGACTGCCGCAGGCGATCCGGCTGGAGATGGAAGGGCTGGCCGCCCGTGGCTTCCGGGAGATCACCCTGCTGGGGCAGAACATCGACGCCTATGGCCGCGACCTCCCAGGCATCACGGCGGAGGGGCGGCGCGCCCATACCCTCACCGACCTGCTCACAGACGTGCACGATGTGGAGGGGATCGAGCGGATCCGCTTCGCCACCAGCCACCCGCGCTATTTCACCGAACGGCTGATCGAGGCCTGCGCCGATCTGCCCAAGGTGTGCGAGCACTTCCACATTCCTTTCCAGAGCGGCGACGACGCCGTGCTCCGGGCGATGGCCCGCGGCTACACCGTGGATCGCTATCGCCGGATCATCGAGCGCATCCGCTTGCGCATGCCCGATGCCGCCATCAGCGCCGATGTGATCGTGGCCTTCCCCGGGGAAAGCGAGGCCCAGTTCCGGCGCACCCTGGATCTGGTGGAGGAGATCGGCTTCGATCAGGTGAACACGGCGGCCTACTCGCCGCGTCCCAACACCCCCGCTGCCGACTGGCCGGATCAGCTTCCGGAAAGCGAGAAGGTGGACCGCCTGCGGGAGCTCAACGGCCTGGTGGAGCGCACGGCGAAGGAGCGCAATGCCCGTTATCTCGGCAGGGTGGAGGAGGTGCTGGTTGAGGGGGTGAATCCGAAGGATCCGGCCCAGGTGATGGGGCGCACCCGCACCAACCGGCTCACCTTCTTCCCGGCGACGGATGGTCGCGGCGGCACCCATCGCCCCGGCGATCTGGTGCATGTGCGGATCCACACCGTGCGGGCCTTTTCCCTCGCTGCAGAGCTCCTGCCTGCACAGCCCTCCTAGGATTTGGGCCTCGCAAATTGTTGTTGATGGCCCCCCTGCTCCACCCGCACCAGGACCTTCTGGTGATGCCGGATGACGGGGCAGAGGCTGTAGTTGCCCTGATTGATCAGGCCCATTCCGAGCTGTTGCTCAAGCAGTTCAAGCTGCAGTCCGACGTGGTGATGCAGGCCCTGCGGCGGGCCCTGGAGCGGGGGGTGGACGTGCGGGTGATGCTCAATCCCCACACCTCCGGCGGTGATCGCTGGAACGACGACACCTTTGCCCAACTGCAGGGCTGGGGCATCACCACCGCCTGGACCAGTGAGTCCTTCCCGGTGACCCACGAGAAGTCCATGCTGGTGGATGGGGAGACGGCCCTGATCTCCACCTTCAACCTGGCCGACAAATACTTCACCGAAACCCGCGATTACGGCGTGCTCAGCCGCAACCCGGCTGTGGTGGCTCAGGTGCGGGCGGGGTTCGAGGCGGACTGGCACCGCACCTTCTTCGCCCCTGAGCTCCATGTGGGCCTCGTCTGGAGCAGCGCCCATAGCCGCGGCCAGATGGCCCGGCTGATCGATGTCGCCCAGCGCACCCTCTGGATTCAGCATCCCAAATTCGTGGATGCGGTGATCCTCGAGCGCATCATCTGCGCCAGGGAGCGTGGGGTGAAGGTGCGTGTGCTCTGCGGCGGCAAGCACGGAATCAGCGACTGGGACATCTACGACACCTTTTCTTCCTTGCGGGTGATGCAGCGCTTTGGCGTGAAGGTGCGCCGCCAGAAACATCTGAAGCTGCACGCCAAGCTGATCCTGATCGATGGCTCCTATGCCCAGACCGGCTCCATGAATATCGACCGTAGTGCCTTCGATCTGCGGCGGGAGCTGGGCATTGAGAGCGATGCCCCGGAAGTGGTGGAGCGCTTGAAGGCTACCTTCGAGGCCGACTGGAAGGCAGCTTCGAAATACGCCGCTCCTGATCCCCTCGATCCCACCCTCCATGAGGAGGGCGAGCTGCCGCCCGATCCCCACTTCGTGCATGACTGAGCCAGCCCTCGCCCAGGCGCCGACCCTGCGGCAGTTGTTCACGGGCCTGCTGCAGGTGGCCCTCTCCTCCTTCGGCGGGGGCCTTTCGGTGTGGAGCCAGCGCATCATCGTGGAGCAGCGCCGCTGGATGAGCAACGACGCCTTCCTCACGGGCCTCACGGTGGCCCGGCTGCTCCCGGGGCCGAATCAGATCAATCTTGCGGTGTATGTGGGGGCCACCTTCCACGGCCTGCGGGGGGCGCTGGTGGCCCTGGCTGGCATTCTCTTCATTCCCTTCAGCCTGCTGATGGGGCTTGGCCTGGTGTATTTCCAGCTGCGTGGCCTCCCCCTGGTGGATCGGGTGCTGGCCGGCATGGTGGCGGTGGCCGCTGGGCTGGCCCTCTCGATGGGATTCAAGATCCTGCCCACCTACAAAGCGGATCCCGTGGCTCTGCTGCTCGCCGCCGCGGTGTTCATCGCCATGCAGGGCTTCCATGTGCGGCTGGTGCCTCTGCTGCTGGTGGTGTCTCCCCTGGCCATGCTCTGGTACTGGCCCAGAAACGTCGAGGAGACGAAGCCTTGATGATGCTTGGGGGACCGGAGCTGGGCCAAAGGGTGCTCTCTGCAGTGAGCACCTGCCATCCCGTGCGGCTCACCGACATCGGCCAGTTGCTGAAGGTGATGGGCACCTTCCTGGGGCTTTCTCTTTTCTCCGTCGGAGGGGGCAACACCCTGCTCACCGAATATCACCACCTCAGCGTTGACCAGTTCTGCTGGCTCACCACCAACCAGTTCAACGACCTCTATGCCCTAGCGGAGGCGGCCCCGGGCCCCAGTTCCATGCTGGTGGGCCTGCTGGGGATGGGCGCGGCCTGGCGAGAGGGGCCGCTCTGGGCGGTGCTCACCGGAGTGATGGCGGAGGTGGCTGTGCTGCTCCCTTCCACCCTGCTGGTGGTGGTGGTGTGCCTGAGCTGGAATCGCTTCCGCCATTCCCCCTGGCGTTTGGCGTTTGAGCGGGCCATGGGCCCCATCACCCTGGGGGTGCTCTTTGCGGTGGGAGTGAAGATCCTGCTCCTCTCCGACACCAATCCCGCCGGGCTGGTGGTGTCTCTTCTGGTGTGCGCTCTGGTGCTCCGCACGCGCATCTCTCCCCTGTGGATGATGGCCGTGGCGGGCCTGCTGGGAGGGCTGGGGATCATCCACCGCTGACCCTTGCCGGGCTCTGGTGCTCTTGCAGGCACTGATACCGTTTGGCCTGCCCACACGCCAGCCACCATGCCCGATGCCCCTCCAATCCGTGTCGGTCTGGTGTTCGGAGGGGCCTCCGGTGAGCATGCGGTTTCGATCCGTTCCGCCGCCACCGTGCTCGGTGGATTGCGTGGTGGTGAAAATGCCGAGCGCTATGACGTGCGCTGCTTCTACATCGATCGCGCGGGACGCTGGTGGCCCCCTTCGGTGGCGGAGGTGGTCCTGGCCGAGGGTATCCCATCGGAGGAGCCGGCAGGGGCGCCGAAGCACCAACGCTTGGGCTTCCAGGGGTTCCCTGAGGGGGCCCTGGAGGTTCAGGTTTGGTTCCCTGTGCTCCATGGGCCCAACGGGGAGGACGGCACGATTCAGGGCCTCTTCACGCTGATGCAGGTGCCCTTCGTGGGATCTGGTGTGCTGGGCTCGGCCATCGGGATGGACAAGCAGGCCATGAAGGCCGCCTTCGCCGCCGCCGGGCTGCCCCAGGTGCCCTACCTCTGCGTGTCCCGCAGCGACCTGGCCAACCCCGAGGGGTTCGGCCCCCCCCGGGGTCTGCTGGAGCTCATTGAAACCACCCTGGGGTACCCCTGCTTCGTCAAGCCCGCCAATCTGGGTTCGTCCGTAGGGATCAGCAAGGCCATCGACCGCCCGTCCCTCTTGGAGGGACTGCAGGACGCCGCAGCTCTGGATCCCAGGCTGGTGGTGGAACAGGGAGTTGTGGCCAGAGAGTTGGAATGTGCGGTGCTGGGTCCAGCCGATGGCTTGAAGTCCTCGGTGCTGGGGGAGATCCGCTTCGATGCCGATTGGTACGACTACGAAGCCAAGTACAGCGAGGGTCGCAGCCACACGCTGATTCCTGCCCCGGTCCCGGCGGAGGTGCAGGAGAGGGCCAGGGCGATGGCGGTCGCCGCCTGCCAGGCCGTGGGCGCCTCCGGGCTGTCCCGGGTGGATTTCTTCTACACCGAGAGCGAGCAGGCTCTGTGGCTCAACGAGATCAACACCCTGCCCGGCTTCACCAGTCAGAGCATGTACCCCATGCTCTGGGCCGCCAGCGGGGTGCCCCTGGGTGATCTTCTCCACCGTTTGCTTCAGGACGCGAGAGAATCCCCGAAGTTTCCGGCGCTTGCCCGCTGACGCCATGGGTCAAGGACTCCTCTGGTTGCCCCTGTTGCTGGTGTTCGTGTTGCTTACGGGCCTCGGCTGGCTGGAGCGCAGACGGCAGCGGCTCTTTCGGGACTGGGCCGCCGGCTCTGAGCTGGCGAAACTCGATGCAGCGGGGGCAGCACGGCTGGTGAATGGTGTGCTCAGCTGGGCCACCTTCGAGGCCGGTATGTTTCGGGAGCTCGATTCCTTCGAGATCAAGCAGCTCGAACTCACAGAACTGCTCTCCCTGCGCTCCGGAGAAGCCCCTCTCACGGAGGAGAGTCAGGGGGCCTGCAGGCTGCGGCTGGTGGGCGGCGGGCAGCAGAAGGATGTGCCCTTCAGCGAAGCCGAGCGGGCACGCCGCTGGATGGAGGAGCTGATGGCCCGCTCCCGTTGTGAACTGTGAAGCGGCGCTCCTCTTCTCTTTCTTCCACCGCCCCACCCACCCTTCCCGGGGTGGAACGGCGCCGTGAGCTTCGCCGGCTGCGACGGCGGGAACGGCTGCGGGATGCCTGGCGCCTGTTGGTGTACGCCGCTCTTGCCAGCGGTCTTGGATACGTCTTGCTGCGTCAGGGCTGGATGCTTCAGGGTCCGAGCCAGGTGGAGGTGAGCGGCAGCCGGCTCGTGAGTCGTGAGCAGGTGATCGAGGCGGCACGCCTGCGGTTCCCCCAGCCCCTGCTTTCCGTCCAGCCCAGGGTGCTGAGCAGCTCTTTGGCCAATTCACTGCCGGTGGAGCAGGTGAAGGTGACCCGCCTCATGCTCCCCCCCCGACTGCGGGTGGAACTCGTGGATCGGGAAGCGGTGGCCCGGGCCCTGCGTCGTACCCCCGGGGGACTGGAACCAGGCTTTGTGGATCGCACCGGCAGCTGGATCTATGCCGATCCTCGTTCCCGCACCCGCCTGGGGGGTCGGGCGTCTATTCAGGTGGTGGGCTGGAATGAGCGCTATCGCCCTGCCCTGGCCAGGGTGCTGGAGGCCCGTGATCAGATCGGCCCGGGGTTGCAGGAAATCCGCTTTGATCCGGATGGCGCCCTCTGGCTCACCACCCGGGAGCTCGGACCCCTCAGGCTGGGGCCGGTGGATTCCCAGCTGGATCGGCGCCTGCAGGTGGTGGCCCACCTCAGCCACACCCTTCCGGCCCGTCTTGCGGGCAAGCGTCCCCTGAGCATCGACCTCACGGATCCGGAACAGCCTGAACTCAACCTCCAGGGGGCAGGGGGGACGACCGCCAGGGGCACTGGCAAACCCCCGGCCACCGTTCAGGGCCAGACTCCGGCAAGACACCACCCCTAGGCTCTGCAAGCCAATCCACACAAGGGATTGCGTCGTGAGCCCTTTCGGGAGAAGGTGGCTCTCCGCGCAACAGACCAGCTACACATCGGAAGACATAATGCAGCCACCCAGCAACGGCACGATCCCTCCAGAGGCCAGGCCCGTGGTATCGCCACCAGCGATGATGTCTGCCACAGGTGAGCTGCCCCGCGAGCTCCGTCCTTCGTCATCGTTCCCGCAAACGTCCCTCCAGATGAGCCAGAGCACCCCCTCCGCCAACGGGATCATTCCGAGCCAGACAGCGCGCATTGAGGTGATCGGTGTGGGAGGGGGAGGCAGTAATGCGGTGAACCGCATGATCGCCTCCGAGATGCAGGGAATCGGGTTCTGGGTGTTGAACACCGATGCCCAGGCGTTGCTTCAATCCGCTGCTCCCCAGAGGATCCAGCTCGGTCAGGCGCTTACCAGCGGGCTCGGGGCAGGGGGCAATCCACTGATTGGTCAGAAGGCGGCGGAAGAATCCCGCGCTGAGCTGCAGAAGTCGGTGGAGGGAGCCGACATGGTGTTCATCGCCGCAGGGATGGGAGGGGGCACCGGCACGGGAGCAGCGCCGATCCTTGCTGAAGTGGCCAAGGACTGTGGCGCCCTCACCGTGGGGATTGTGACCAAACCCTTTGGATTTGAAGGCCGCAAGCGTCTGCGTCAGGCGGAGCAGGGGATCGCCCAGCTGGCTGAGCATGTGGACACGCTGATCGTGATTCCCAATGACCGTCTCCGGGATGCCATTGCCGGTGCCCCGCTCCAGGAGGCCTTCCGTGCGGCGGATGACGTGCTGCGCATGGCGGTGAAGGGCATCACCGACATCATCACCAGGGCAGGCCTGGTGAATGTGGACTTTGCTGATGTGCGCTCAGTGATGGCTGATGCCGGCACCGCCCTGCTCGGCATCGGCGTCGGCTCCGGTCGCTCCCGTGCCAGTGAAGCCGCTCAGGCTGCCATGAGCAGCCCTCTTCTGGAGTCCGCCCGGATTGATGGTGCCAAGGGTTGCATCATCAACATTTCCGGTGGCAAGGACATGACTCTTGAAGACATGACCACGGCTTCAGAGGTGATCTACGACGTAGTGGATCCCGATGCCAACATCATCGTGGGTGCGGTTGTTGATGAGCAGCTGGAGGGCGAGATCCACGTCACGGTCATCGCCACAGGATTCGAGAGTGGAGGGGCTTACAGGCCTGAGCGGGTGGCCTCCTCCTTCTCCTCCAGCCTTGAGGAGCAGGTGCAGCCCGAGCGTGGGGCAAAGATCCCGCCATTCCTTGTGAACAGGCAGAATCGGCTGGAACCAGAGGGGTGACCCGGAGACCACGCCTGCCCAGAGCATCCCGTATGGCTGCTACCTTCCGGTCCTGACCAGGTTTGGGCGTCTTGGCCGCATGGGTCCGGGCCAATCTCATCTTACCCCGTGCCCATAGGCTTGGGAATCTCGCCCATAGGCTTGGCAACCCTGCCCATAGGCTTGTCAATCAACGACCCGTTCCCATTGCCAAAGCGCCCCGGCGATCTTCAGGTCCGCAAACAGGCCGGTCTTCCCATCACGATCCTGACGGCCTGGGATGCCATCTCCGCTGAGATCGTGAGGGAAGCCGGTGTTGATGCGGTACTTGTCGGTGACTCCCTGGGCATGACGGTCCTGGGTCACGCCACCACCCTGCCGGTCACCCTGGAGGAAATGCTGCACCACTGTCGGGCGGTGGGCCGGGGGCTTCAGCACAGTGCCGGCGACCCGATGCCCCTGGTGATCTGCGACCTTCCCTTCCTCAGCTATCAGTGCAGCCTGGAGGACGCTCTGGCCGCGGCGGGCCGGGTCTTGAAGGAGAGTCCTGCAGCAGCGGTGAAGCTGGAGGGAGCGGAGCCGGAAACCCTCTGCGCCATCGACCGCATGGTGCGGATGGGAATTCCGGTGATGGGCCATCTGGGCCTCACCCCGCAATCGGTGCATCGCCTCGGACTGCGGCGGCAGGCCACGGATCCCCGCTCCCGCGAGCGGCTGCTCCAGCAGGCCCAGGAGCTGGAGAGGGTGGGCTGTTTTGCCCTCGTGGTGGAACACATTCCCGGGGATCTGGCCACTCTGCTGAGCCAGCGGCTCTCCATCCCCGTGATCGGGATCGGGGCGGGCGATCGCTGTGATGGGCAGGTGCGGGTCACCGCCGATCTGCTGGGGTTCACGGAGCATCAACCGCCGTTTGCCGTGCCCTTGCTGGATGGTCGTGGACTGGCGATTGAGGCTCTGCGGGGCTGGATCCGTCAGCAGCACACTCCAGGGATGCGGGCCGTTCCTGCCACCACATCAGAAAGTCCCGCAGCACCGAGTTGCTGAGCCCCAGCCCCCGGGGATCCGAGAGGCGCCAACGCTCTCCTTCGATGCACAGCCAACCGCCCTCAATCCAGGGCGCCAGGTGTGCCATCAGTCCCTCTAGATCGAGGACGATGCCCTGCTCGATCAGCAGCTGCTGGATGTTCACCCCTTCCCTGCGGCGCAGCCCCACCATCACCCGTTCATCAATGGGGAAGGGCCTGGCAGAGATGCTGGCGACAGGTGGGCGTTCGTTGAGCCAGGTTTCATAGCCCTGGCGCGTGCGTGGCCGGGCCACCCTTGTGCCGAAGGGGGCCTCCGTGGCACCCATGCCGAAACCCCACCAGCCTGCCCCACTCCAGTAGACCCGGTTGTGCCGACTGGCATGGCCCGGCCAGGCGTAATTGGAGATCTCGTAGCGGCCATAGCCGGCCCTTCTGAGCTGCTGGGCAGTGAGTTCCATCAGATCAGCCGCGAGGTCGTCGTCCGGGAGCTCCAGCGTGCCCCGCTGCCAGCGCTTGGCAAAGACTGTTCCCGCTTCGAGGCTCAGATCGTAGATGGAGAGATGGGGCGGGCTGAGTTCGAGGGCCTGCTCCAGCTGCTGCTGCCAGTGAGCCGTGGTGTCCTGTGGGGAGCGCACGTCGGGCCCACCCGGCAGGGTCGGAAGTCCCTGGATTAGATCCAGGCTCCAACTGCGCAGCAGTCCCTGATGCCGAGCCTGATGCAGCCAGCCGGCAGCCTGGAGCAGGTCCTGACGCCGGTGCAGGCGACCAAGGCCCGCGAGCACGGCATCATCAAAGCTCTGCCCCCCCAGGCTCACCCGATTGAAGCCGGCGTGCAGCACGCCCTTGAGGCGCTCCTCATCAAAGGTGGCAGGATCCATCTCCAGGGTGATCTCCGCCCCCGGAGCCAGGCCATAGCGCCGTTGCAGTGCCTCCAGCAGCTCCCCTAGCTGCTCTGCTGTGAGCAGGGAGGGGGTGCCGCCACCGACGTACACCGTGGAGAGTGGCGGACCCGCGGGGCTGGTGGCGATCTCTCGCCCGAGCAACACCAGATAGGCTGCGATTCCAGGACTGTGGCTCCCATGGGCCTTGTCACCCAGGGGCACAACGGGGAAATCGCAGTAGAAGCAACGCCGCAGACAGAATGGAATGTGGAGATAGGCAGCCCGGGGTGGGGGAAGCGTCACGAGCGGTTACCCCTTCCTGGAAAATCGACGAAGATCAGGCATGCTTCGGGGCTGATGCAACAGGCGGCCGCGCACAGTCGCCATGGTGAACCTTCTCATCCTGCTGCTGTTTCTGGTTTCCGGGGCGGCCACCGGCTGGCTCGGAGTGGATCTGTTGCCGGAGCGCCTGTTGATCCAGGTCACCAACCTGGAAGGCCTGCGCTGGGTTCTGGGAGGGTTTGGGGCCTTCTTTGGTCTGCTGGCGGGCTTCTTCTTTCAGCAGCTGCGGCGGCGCCTGATGCAACAGGTGCGCAGCATGCCCACGGATCTGCTCATCAGCCGGGCCGTGGGTCTGATCCTGGGGCTGCTAGTGGCCAACCTCTTGCTGGCGCCGATCTTGTTGCTTCCCCTTCCCTGGGAGGTGGTGCTCGTGAAACCCCTGGCGGCGGTGCTGAGCAATGTGTTCTTCGGGGTGCTCGGCTACAACCTGGCGGAGGTGCACGGCCGCACGCTGCTGCGCCTCTTCAATCCCTCCAGCACCGAAGCGCTGTTGGTGGCAGAGGGTGTTCTGCAGCCGGCCACAGCCAAGATCCTCGACACCAGTGTGATCATCGATGGACGCATCGAGGGGCTGCTGGCCTCTGGGTTGCTGGAAGGGCAGGTGATCGTGGCCCAGGCCGTGATTGATGAACTGCAGGCCCTGGCCGATTCCAGCAACACTGAGAAACGGGGCAAGGGGCGGCGTGGGCTGAAGCTTTTGGGGGCCTTGCGGGACGCCTACGGCCGCCGGATTGTGATCAACAGCACCCGCTACGAGGGGAAGGGTGTGGATGACAAGCTGCTCAAGCTCACGGCGGATACCGGTGGCACCCTGCTCACCGCCGATTTCAACCTCGCCCAGGTGGCGGGCCTGCAGGAGCAGCGGGTGGTGAATCTCAGCGAACTGGTGATCGCCCTTCGCCCGGAAGTTCAGCCGGGAGACTCTCTGCAGCTGAAGATCGTCCGGGAGGGCAAAGAAGCAGACCAGGGGGTGGGCTACCTGGAGGACGGCACCATGGTGGTGGTGGAGGAGGCCCGCAAGCGCATCGGGGAGCGCCTCACCGTCACGGTCACTGGGGCCCTGCAGACGCCCACCGGCAGGATGGTGTTTGCCAGGCAGGACAAGGACCGGCCCAAGGAAGCCTCGGAGCGGGCAGCGCTGAAGGGAGGTGGAAAACCCGTCGCTTCCGGTGAGCAACCCCCAGCCAGCCCCGGCTAGGGTGCTTGAAATCCTGCATGGCTTGTGGATGACGGTGTCAGCCCCTTACTACGGTGATTCCGCGGTGCTGCGCACGCCCCCACCTGATCTTCCTTCCCTGCTGCTGAAGGAACGCATCGTTTATCTGGGGTTGCCGCTGTTTTCCTCCGACGATGCCAAACGGCAGCTGGGTATTGATGTGACGGAGCTGATCATTGCCCAGCTGCTGTTTCTGGAATTTGATAATCCTGAAAAACCAATCTATTTCTATATCAACTCCACGGGCACCAGCTGGTATTCCGGAGATGCCATCGGCTTTGAAACAGAGGCCTTCGCCATCTGCGACACCCTGCGCTACGTCAAGCCGCCGGTGCATACCATCTGCATTGGCCAGGCGATGGGCACGGCGGCCATGATCCTGAGTGCGGGAACCAAGGGCCAGCGCGCTGCCCTTCCCCATGCCTCCATCGTGTTGCATCAGCCCCGATCGGGAGCACGGGGCCAGGCCAGTGATCTGCAGATCAGAGCCAAGGAAGTGCTTCACAACAAGCACACCATGCTGGAAATCCTTGGGGAAAACACCGGCAAATCAGTGGAGCAGCTGGCCAAGGACTCTGACCGAATGACCTACCTCACGGCCGATCAGGCCCTGGAGTACGGCCTCATCGATCGGGTGCTCAGCAGCCGTAAACAGCTGCCCCTTCCGGATCCCGTCGCTGCCGGCGTGGGCTAGCCCTCCCCACCAACCAACTCTTTCCACCACCCCCTCCAATCCCCCATGCCCATCGGCACTCCTAGCGTCCCTTACCGTCTTCCCGGCAGCCAGTACGAACGCTGGGTGGACATCTACACCCGGCTGGGAGTGGAACGCATCCTTTTCCTAGGACAAGAAGTGAGTGATGCGGTGGCCAACAGCCTGGTGGCTCAGATGCTTTATCTCGATTCTGACGACAACTCGAAGCCGATCTATCTCTATATCAATTCTCCCGGCGGCTCCGTTACGGCAGGCCTGGCCATCTTTGACACGATGCAATATGTCAAGTCGGATGTGGTGACTATCTGCGTGGGACTGGCCGCGAGCATGGGAGCCTTCCTGCTGGCGGCCGGCACGAAAGGCAAACGTCTGGCCCTGCCCCACAGCCGCATCATGATCCACCAACCCCTGGGCGGCACCAGCCAGCGCCAGGCCAGCGACATTGAGATCGAAGCCAGGGAGATTCTGCGCATCAAGGACATGCTCAACCAGTCGATGGCCGACATGACCGGCCAGCCCCTCGAGAAGATCACCAAGGACACCGACCGCGACTACTTCCTCAGTGCTGCTGAGGCCGTGGAGTATGGCCTGATCGATCGGGTGATCGCCCACCCCAGCGAGGCCTGAACCTCCTCCGTTCCCCCCACTTTCCCCCTCCCATGGCCCAGTCTCTCCAGGAAGCCGCAGATGCGTTCTATGCGGCAGGCAACCAGCTCCTAAGCGGAGATCCCCACGCCTTTGCTCCTATCTGGTCGGAGGCTGAGGACATCAGCCATCTCGGCCCCACCGGGGTGGTGTGCGTGGGGCGTCAGGCCGTGATGGACCAGTTTGCCAAGGAAGCCGCCATGGGGTTCAGGGGCACCCTGGTGGCCGATGAGCGCCGCTTTGTGGAATCCCCTGAGATGGGCGTCCTGGTGTGTGTGGAGCGCACCAGCGGCATGACCCAGGCGGGGGAAGCGATCCAGAGCGATATCCGCTCCACCACGGTGTTTCGCAAGGAAGCTGGCCACTGGCGCGTCTTGCATCACCACACCGATCGGTTCTAGGGCCGGGCCGGTGCCTTGCCGGTGAAGGCCAGCAGCTTTGCGGCCGCCGTGGGATCCACCGGCAACCCTGCGGGATCCAGAAGCCCCAGCTGGGCCAGCCGGCCCGCCTGGTCCTAGTAGATGTGCTCGTAGGCCACCTTGCCGTCCCGCACGCCCACGATCACCACCAGGGCCATCTCCACCCGCCGGCCCGTGGGGGCCACCCCGGGCAGAAGGTGGCTGATGGTCTCGGTGTGGGTGAAGCGGATCACCAGTTCATCCACCAGCCGCTCCCCGTTTTCCGTGAGGGAGTATGCGGAAAGAACTGGCCGATCAGCTTGGTGGCGTAGAACTCCCGCACTCCCGCCAGACCCGTTCCGCCCCCGCCGGACCCCAGATGGATCATGTGAGGGTTCTCCACCATGGTGCCGATGGTGCCCTCCGGGTCGGCATGAAATTCATATTGCATATGGGCTTCGAACAGGGCAGCCGGACCGGTCATGCCGCTGGGCAAGGCTCGCTCCGACCGTAGCCACGGAGGGGCCTGCCAAGGGCGTCGCGGCGCTTTCGTAAAGTTCACCCTTGCCCAGATCGAACCGACGCCCTGATGGCCCAGCTCTTTTACGACACCGATGCCGACCTCAGCCTGCTGAACGGCAAGACGGTGGCCATCATTGGCTACGGCTCCCAGGGCCATGCCCATGCTCTCAACCTCAGGGACAGCGGCATCCATGTGGTGGTGGGTCTCTACGAGGGCAGCCGCTCCGCCGACAAAGCCCGAGCCGATGGTCTGGAGGTGCTGCCAGTGGGTGAGGCCTGCGCCAAGGCCGACTGGATCATGATCCTGCTGCCCGATGAGGCGCAGAGAGAGGTCTATGCCCAGGAGATCGCTCCCCACCTGACGGCCGGCAAGGTGCTCAGCTTTGCCCATGGCTTCAACATCCGCTTTGGCCTGATCCAGCCCCCCGCCGATGTGGACGTGGTGATGATCGCTCCCAAGGGGCCAGGCCACACCGTGCGCTGGGAATATCAGAACGGCATGGGGGTGCCTGCTCTTTTTGCCGTGCACCAGGATGCCAGCGGCAACGCCCGGGCCCTGGCCATGGCCTACGCCAAGGCGATCGGTGGCACCCGGGCCGGCATTCTGGAAACCAACTTCAAGGAGGAGGCCGAAACCGATCTGTTCGGCGAGCAGGCTGTGCTCTGTGGTGGGCTCAGTGAACTTGTGAAGGCTGGCTTTGAAACCCTTGTGGAAGCCGGCTATCAGCCCGAACTGGCCTATTTCGAGTGCCTGCACGAAGTGAAGCTGATCGTGGATCTGATGGTGCGCGGTGGGCTCACGGCCATGCGGGATTCCATTTCCAACACGGCGGAATATGGGGATTATGTGAGCGGCCCACGGTTGATCACCGCCGAAACAAAGGCCGAGATGAGGCGCATTCTCAGCGACATCCAGGATGGAACCTTCGCCCGCAATTTCGTGGCCGAATGCGAGGCCGGCAAGCCTGAGATGACCCGCATCCGGGAGCGGGACAGCCAGCATCCCATCGAGGTGGTGGGCAAGGGCCTGCGCTCGATGTTCAGCTGGCTCAAGGCCAGCTGAACGCGTGCGGGTGGGGGAGCTGGGTTCGTGCACCTTCCCGCCCTGCTCGTGGTTCTGGCCTGCGTTCTGGATCGGTTGGTGGGCGATCCTCGCTGGATGCTCCATCCGGTGCAGGTGATGGGATGGGCCATCCAGTGGCTGCGCCAGCGCAGCGAGGGGTGGGCTGGTGATGCCCCCTGGAGGCTGAGGCTGGCTGGAGCAGGGATCACCCTGCTGCTCACCCTGGGATCCGGGCTCCTGGGATGGCTGCTGGAGCAGCTGGCTCGCCTGCACCCCCTGCTAGGTTCACTCTTGATGCTGGTGGGCCTGGCCAGTGCTCTGGCGGGGCGCTCTTTGGAGACAGCCGTGGGGGATGTTCTGAGGGGCCTCCCAGATCTGGAGGCGGCCCGGGACCAGCTGGCTTGGATCGTGGGCCGGGAGGTGATGGATCT
Source organism: Aphanothece sp. (assembly GCA_040375715.1). Lineage (GTDB taxonomy): Bacteria > Cyanobacteriota > Cyanobacteriia > PCC-6307 > Cyanobiaceae > Cyanobium. The sequence goes on along the minus strand of JBEIRX010000003.1, from coordinate 17,194 downwards.
GCCGGAGCCTGAGATTCTGCGGGCTGCGGCGGAAACCACAGCAGAAAATGCCGTGGATGGTCTGTTCGCTCCCCTGTTCTGGATGATGTTGGGAGCGGTGCTTGCTGGCCAATGGAGCCTGGCCCCTGGGCCCCTGGCCCTGGCCTGGATCTTCAAGGCCTCAAGCACGCTCGATTCCATGCTCGGCTACCGCCATGGAAAGCTGCGCTGGCTCGGCACGGCAGGTGCCCGGTTGGATGATGTCCTCACCTGGGCTCCCACGCGTCTGGTGGCGCTCACCTTGCCCCTGATCGCAGGCGCGCCCAGATGCTGGCTTGCAAGGTTCAACACGGCACTCCAGGAGGGTGCCTCCGATCCTTCGCCGAATGCGGGGGTGTCGCAAGCGGCCTATGCCCAGACGGTGCAGGTGCAGCTGGGGGGGCGGAACCGGTATCCCGATGGGTGGAGGGAGAAACCCATCCTTGGCCTGGGCTTCAAACTCCCGGATCAGAGGGCGGTGGAGAGGATGTTGCGGCTCACGCTCCGGCTCGAACTGCTCTGGCTTTCAGGGTTTGTTCTGGCAGTAGGGGCCTGGGGAACAGGCGTCCGGATTCAATAGGCGCCGCGGTCACGGGGGTTGAGCACTACCATCACGGTTTTCAAGACGATCTTCAAATCCATCGCAAAATTCCTGGTGCGTGAGTAGCGCAGATCCAGTCGCACACGCTGGCGATAGCTGAGGTTGTTACGCCCAGAAACCTGCCAGAGACCTGTCATGCCAGGGCGAACAGCCAGAACTTCATTCATGTTGTAGCCATAGCGGCTCAATTCAGCCTTCACGATCGGTCGAGGTCCGACCACGCTCATCTGACCACGGAGCACATTGAAGAACTGTGGTAATTCATCCAGGCTGGAGCGACGAAGAAACTTGCCAAGCCTGGTGATGCGAGGATCATTCTTCAACTTGTGATCTTTGGCGAATTCCTTTTTTAGCTCCGGGGAACTGGCAAGCAAAGATTTCAAAATTTTGTCGGAATCCTTTCGCATGGTGCGAAACTTGATGCAGCCAAATGTTTTGTAATCTCGGCCAATGCGGGGTTGCACATAAAAAATAGGCCCCCGTGAGGATGCTTTTACCATTAAGGCAAGAGCAAGAAAAATCGGCGCCCCAAGAGTGAGCACAGATAGAGAAAAAAATATATCGCCCGTCCGCTTAACGAATCTTGATCGCTTCGACTGAAGATCAATTAGCTCTGCCGGAGCGAGAATGCTCGGCTGAAGAGCAATAACGTTGTTGGGCTGAACTTGAGATGCGGAACCGGCACTCAGCACCATATTCAAGCCGCATTACCACTAGTCATTTAAGGAGGTTGGACCCAGGAATCCCACTCCAGGAGGCCACTCATTCCAGAGGCACAGCCAAGGAAAGAGGGGCTCTGTTGCTGTTGAGTCGCCGTTGATGCTGTTGCCAGAGCACATGGAGATGGGTGCTGATCCGCTCCTGGAAGTGGGCCGGAGAGAAGGTCTCCGCCCAGGCCCGTTGCCCCTCTGGTGGCAATCGCAACCAGAGCCGCTGGTTGTGGAAGTGCTCCAGGGCCGCCGCCAGACAGGCCACGCTTTGCTCCGGCACCAGCAAGCCTGTGGGATGCGTTGTCTGGCCGTCCAAGGGGCGCACGCTGTCGCAGAAGCCACCAGCTCCCAGGGCAATCACCGGTGCACCCGCAGCCATCGCCTCCACCGGCGCAATGCCGAAATCCTCCAGGCCCACGTTCACGTAGGCCCGGCAGCGCTCCAGCCAGTCGCCCACGGCACTGTCGCTGCAGCGCCCGAGAAAGCGAACCGTGGGGCCCGCCAGGGCCTCCAGCCGCTTCCGCTCAGGGCCTTCGCCGATCACCACCAGGGGCAGGCGGGTGCGGTTGCAGGCCTGCACCACCAGATCCACCCGTTTGTTCGGCACCAATCGACAGACGCTGAGATAAAAGTCTTCCCGCTGACGCTGCCAGCTGAAGCGGTTGACCTCCACGGGAGGATGCACCACCGCCGACTTGCGCCCCCAGTAGCGGCGGATGCGGCTGGCCGTGAAGCGGGAATTGGCGATGAAGGCCGTCGGCCGTTGGGCGCTCACCACATCCCATTGCCGCAGCCAGTGCAGCTGCAGTCGCACCAGTGGGGCCAGGGGCCCCCGCGCCAGCTGGGAGCTGGCCAGATAGGGGTGCATCTGATCCCAGGCGTAGCGCACCGGCGTGTGCACATAACTCACGTGCAGCTGATCCGGTCCAGTCAGCACCCCCTTTGCCACCAGGTGGCTGCTGCTCATCACCAGGGGGTAGGCGCCCAGGTCCAGCTGCTCGATCGCCAGGGGCAGCAGGGGCAGGTACTGCTGCACGTGGCTCACGCCCCAGGGCAGCCGTTGGATGAAGGAGGTGTGCAGCCGGCGACCAGCCAGCCAGCTCTCAGGCCGCCGGCTTTCCCCATCCACCAGAGCGAAGAGATCCGGTGGGGTTCCTGCCGCCGTGAGCAGCCCATCCAGTTCCCTGGCCACCAGTTCCGATCCGCCCACCGAGCGGGGGGTGAACCATTCGTGCACCAAGGCAATGGGTTGGGGCAGCCCGTCGAGGGCCCCACTGGCAGGGCGTGTCACGAAAACTCTCAGGCGATTGCCCTTCACGGGGGAGATGCCGAAGCTAGGCGAGTTGCTGGTTGAGCCCAACCCCACTGATGGCGATCCGCGAGCTGTTGGAAGATGCCCTCAAGGAGCCCACGATCGGGATCACGCCCTGCTTCCGCTGGCATGCCACCCCGGTGGGAATTGCTGCACTGTGGAGCGAGGGGCAGCCTCCCTCATCCCCACCCTTTGATGTGGCGCTGAAGGAGGGATTGGAGGTGGGGCTGGATCTGAGCCGGGAGGAGCGGGAGTTTCATCAGGTGAAATCGGGACTCGTGTTGCTGTTTCATTCCTGAACCGCCTGCTGGGGGCCCTTCGCGGCTGCCCCGCTTCTTCGGTTGCCGTGCCTAGGGTGCACGGCCATGGACCCTGTGCACGTCGTTCTCTTCAAGCGGGATCTGCGGGTGCACGACCATCTGCCCCTGCGAGATGCCGGCCGGCTGGGCAGGGTGCTGCCTCTCTATGTGGTGGAGCCAGAGCTCTGGGCTCAACCCGATGCCTCCGCCCGCCAGTGGGCCTTCTGCGTTGAATCGCTGCAGGATCTACACCGTGCCCTGGCGGGCCTCGGCCTGCCCCTGGTGGTGCAGGTGGGGGAGGTGATTGGAGTGCTCTCCCGCCTGCAGAGCCAGGGCGCCATCGCCGCTCTCTGGAGCCATGAGGAAACGGGCAATGGCTGGACCTATGCCCGCGATCGGGCCCTGGCCAGCTGGTGCCGTAGCCAGGGGATTCCCTGGCATCAGTTCCCCCAGACCGGAGTGGTGCGCGCCCTGGCCAGCCGCAATGGCTGGGCCCGGCGCTGGGAGGAGCGGATGGGCCAGCAGCCCCTGGCCGCGCCGGATCACCTGATGGGCCCTGGGGATCTCCCTCGCTCCCTGGCGTCATTGCACCCGCAAGCCCTGCCCTCCCCTGAGGAGCTGGGGCTGGCGCCCGACCCCTGCCCTGGCCGCCAGCGGGGCGGCCGCCAGGAAGGTCTGGCCCTGCTCGCGAGTTTTCTGGCGGAACGGGGCCGGGGCTATGTCAAGGGGTTGTCGAGCCCCCTCACAGCGGGGCACTGCTGCTCGCGTCTGTCGCCCCATCTGGCCTTCGGCACCCTCTCGATGCGGGAGGTGGTGCACGCCAGCCGGCGCTCCGGGGGCCCCAAGGCGTTTGAGGAGCGGCTGCACTGGCACTGCCACTTCATGCAAAAGCTGGAGAGCGAGCCGGAGTTGGAGTTTCGCGATGCCCACCCCGCCTATGCGGGCCTGCGCACCACCGATCCGGAGCGCCTGGCGGCCTGGAGCGAGGGCCGCACCGGCCTGCCCTTTGTGGATGCCTGCCAGCGGGCCCTGAGGGCGGAAGGCTGGATCAACTTCCGCATGCGGGCCTTGCTAATGGCCGTGGCGAGCTACCACCTCTGGATCCACTGGCGCGACAGCGGCCTGGTGCTGGCCCGGCGGTTTGTGGATTACGAGCCGGGCATCCATTGGATGCAGTGTCAAATGCAGGCGGGCACCACGGGGATCAACACCGTGCGCGTTTACAACCCGGTGAAGCAGGGGCTGGATCACGATCCGGCCGGGGAATACGTGCGCCGCTGGGTGCCGGAGCTGGCGGCGGTGCCCCTGGCCCATCTGCACACCCCCTGGACCATGACGGTCGCTGAGCAGGAGGCCGCCGGTTGCGTGCTGGGGGTGCACTACCCAGCCCCGATCGTGGAGCACGAGCAGGCAGCCCGCGAGGCGAAGGAGCGGGTGTGGGGGGTGCGCAAGGGGCCGGGCTTTCGGCAGCGGGCTGATGCCATCCAGGAGCGCCACGGCTCCCGCCGATCGGGGTTGGCCACGCCTCGGGCCGGGGTCAGCCGGCGATCGCGGCGCCAGGAGAGCCCGGGCCAGCTCGCCCTCTTCGAGAGCCCATAAAGTTTCCACTGCTCTTGATTTGCCATGCGAAGGATTGCCCTGGCCAGCGGTGATTCCCTGCCTGCGGTGGGGCTGGGCACCTGGCGTGCGGAACCCAGCAGGGTGGGAGCAGCCGTGCGCCAGGCCCTGGAGCTGGGCTATCGCCACATCGATGCGGCGGCCATCTACGGCAACGAAGCGGAGATCGGGGAGGCCCTGGAGCGGGCCTTTGCCGATGGCGTGGTGCGGCGCGAGGAGCTCTGGATCACCTCCAAGCTGTGGAACGACTGCCATGCCCCGGAGGATGTGCGCCCGGCCCTGGAGCGCACCCTGGCGGATCTGCGCCTCTCCCATCTCGATCTCTACCTGATCCACTGGCCCGTGGTGCTGCGCCGAGGGGTGGCATTCCCGGAAAAGGGAGAAGATCTGGTGGCGCTGGAGCAGGTGCCCCTGGCCCGCACCTGGGCCGCCATGGAGGAGCTGCAGGCCTCCGGGCTCTGCCGTCACATCGGCGTGTCGAATGTCAGCCAGGCCAAGCTCCAGGCCCTGCTGGAGGGGGCCCGTTCCGCCCCGGCCATGAACCAGGTGGAGCGCCATCCCTACCTGCAGCAGCCGGAGCTCCTGGCCTTCTGCCAGGGCCATGGCATCGCCCTCACCGCCTACTCCCCCCTTGGTGCAGGGAGGGACGACCGGCCATCCCCCGTGCTGGCTGATCCGGAGATCCTCGCCCTGGCCGCCGAGCTCGGGGCCACCCCCGCCCAGGTGCTCCTGGCCTGGGGCCTGGCCTGCGGCACGGTGGTGATTCCCAAGGCGCTCCGGCCCGAGCATCTGGCCGCCAATCTGGCCGCTCAGGATCTGGAACTCACTCCAGAGGCCATGGCCAGGCTGGCGCGGCTGGATCGGGCCCAGCGCTTCGTGGATGGCAGCTTTTGGTTTCCCCCCGGCAGCCCCTACACCGAAGCCAACCTCTGGGATGGACCACCCCGCTGATGAACAGTGCCGACGCCGCGTCGGCACGTATAACAACGGTTCCCTGATGCGCTTCCATGCTTCTCCTTCCTCCGCTGCTGCTGGAGGCCACCCCGCACCAGCTCGAGGTGACGGAGACCCTGCTTCAGGTGGGATGTTTCCTGGTGATCTTTCTGGCGGCTCGCTCCATCTCCGAGCTCACGGTGCGCCTGCAGCTGCCCACGATCCTCGGGGAGCTGGTGGCGGGGGTGGTGGTGGGCACCTCCGGGCTGCATCTGATCGTGCCGCCGGATGTGCAGGCCCAGCTCAGCGACAGCGCCGTGGCCTTGGTGGGGTCTCTGGCGGGAATCGGACCGGAGGCCGTGCGGGAGGTCTACCGGGAAACGTTTCCCAACCTTGAGGCCATCTCTGAGATCGGGCTGTTCTCCCTGCTCTTCCTCACGGGGCTGGAAAGTGAGCTCGATGAGCTGGTGGCGGTGGGAGGGCAGGCCACCACGGTGGCCGTCACCGGCGTGGTGCTGCCTTTTGTGCTGGGCACCGCAGGGCTTTTTTATCTGTTTCACGTGCCCCTGATCCCCTCGGTGTTTGCCGGGGCGGCCATGACCGCCACCTCCATCGGCATCACGGCGAGCGTGTTCGGTGAACTCAAGTGGCTCAAGCGCCGGGAGGGGCAGATCGTGATCGGTGCCGCCGTGCTGGACGACATCCTCGGCATTGTGATCCTTGCCGTGGTGGTGGCGATTGTGGGCGGTGGTGCCTTCAGCGTGGCGCCGATCGTGCGGCTCTGCCTGGCGGCGGTGGCTTTCGTGGCGGTGGCCCTGGTGCTCAGCCGCACGGCGGCCCCCCTCTTCGATTGGGTGGTGGATCACCTGAAGGCCCCTGGGGATGTGGCGGTGGCCAGCTTCCTGGTCCTCACCCTCTGCTGTTTTGCGGCCCAGGCGATCGGCCTGGAGGCGGCCCTGGGCGCCTTCGCCGCCGGCCTGATTCTCAGCGCCTCCAAGCACACCGACGACATCGACAAGGCCGTCAAACCCCTGGTGGCGCTCTTCGCCACCGTGTTCTTCGTGCTGATCGGCACGGGCATGGATCTTTCGGTGCTGAACCCCTTTGATCCCGCCAACCGGGAAGGCTTGATCGTGGCGGCCTTCCTGCTCGCCGTAGCCATCGCCGGCAAGATAGCCGCCGGTTGGAGTTACCTCAGCAAGGAACCCACCAGCCGGCTGGTGGTGGGGCTTGGGATGATGCCCCGGGGAGAGGTGGGCCTGATCTTCCTTGGCCTCGGCAGCCAGGCCGGCATCCTTACGCCCTCCCTGAAAGCGGCGATTCTGCTGATGGTGATCGGCACCACCTTCCTGGCGCCGATCCTGCTGCGCCTGGTGATCGGCAAGGAGCTCACCACTGCGGCAGCCCCTGGCTGATTGGTGGGAAACACCCGATGATCTTTGGGCGGGCTTCCAGGCTCAGAACCACCACCAGCGGCGAGGGGGGTCGGCGTGGCTGCCATCGCAGAGGGGGCTGCGGCGGGAGCGGCCGCAGCGGCAGAGCAGAACGGTGGTGGGCTTCTCCAGCGTGAGCTCGTAGGCGATCCGGCCAGTGCCCAGATGGGCGCCATCGCAAAACCAGCCGTGGCGCGAGCGCCCGCAGCTGCAGAGGAGATGCACCCCAGCGGGCAGCTCCAGGGGTTCCGGTGAGGCGTCCGGGCAGCTGGGCTCCATGGTGCTGTGGTGCGTTGCTTCCATCTTGCTGCTGTCGGCGGGGGGCCGCGAAGGGAGTGCTTCGGGGGACTGCTGCGAGTGACGCTGCAAAGATGGAGCAAAAAGTTTGGCAAATGCCTGTAATCACAAAGGGCAATCTTTTCGGGTTCTAATTGGCCCGACTCTCCAGATAGCATTCGCCAACTCAATTGATGATGGGCTGAATCCATGACGATTTCTGTGCCGAAAACTCCCCATTCCTCGGAGCTCGAAGCAGCAGCTTCGGCGCCTACATCTGCCTTGCCGTGGTATCAGCTGTTCAGGCGTCCTCAGATTGTGCAGTCTCTTGAGGCTGTGCAGGATCTGATTGCCGTGTCTCTCTGCATGGGGCTCTTCTGTGTGATGGCGCTCCAGCTCAAGGCGATCTTCGCTTCGCTTCTAACGACGCCTCAGTTTCACGCGATCACGGCGGATATTCTGTTTATATTGATTCTGGTGGAACTCTTTCGCCTGCTGATTATTTATCTACAGGAACAGCGCGTGTCCATCGGGGTATCTGTTGAAATTGCCATTGTTTCCGTGCTGCGGGAAGTGATTGTCAATGGGGTGCTGGAAACGGAATGGCAACAGATTTTGGCGGTGTGCCTTTTCCTCGCCACAGCTGCCTTGCTGATGGTGGTGCGGGTGTGGTTGCCTCCCACCTTTGAAGGTGTGGATCCGGAAGCGCAGGTTTCCGCTCGCATCCGCCTCCAGAAGCCGCCCAGTTCCCCAGAGGAGTGATGGCTGTGCCGCCCAGTACGCTCAAGCCATCCTGCGCTGCCGTTTCGGGTGAAGCGCTCCTGTCATGGCGGTGCTGAGGGCTCGGGGCGTGCCGCCACTAGCAGGCCGACGGTCGCCTTGCTGGGCATGCCCAACTGCGGCAAATCCACCCTCTTCAACGCCCTCACCCGGGGCCATGCGCAGATCGCCAACTGGCCGGGTCTCACGGTGGAGCTCCAGCGGGGAGCTCTGGCTGGAGGGTTGGCCCATGGGGCCCTGGACCTGGTGGATCTCCCCGGCATCCACGACCTCACAGGCAGCAGTGAGGATGAGGATCTGGTGCAGCGGTTCCTCCGCCAGACCCCACCGGATCTTCTGCTGGTGGTGCTCAATGCCAGCCAGATCGCCAGTCAGCTGAGGCTGCTGCTGCAGATTCAGACTCTGGAGCTGCCGCTGGTGGTGACGCTCAATATGAGCGATGAGGCCCGGCGTTTCGGCTTGACCATCGACCATGGGGGTCTGGCCGCTGCCCTGGGCGTGCCAGTGGTGCCGGTGAGTGCCAAACACGGCGAGGGCCTGCAGGACCTGATTCAGGAGCTTCTTGCTCAGGCCGACGGCCTGGATCAGCCAGAGCCAGAGCCTGGGCCTGGGCAGCGGCAGGTGGCAGGGCTTCAGCCTGAGCAACGGGCGCTGGATGGGCGGCAGCAGGATCTGGTGGAGCGCTTCGTGCGGTTGCCCCAGGGGCGGGTGAACCGCCGCTCCAGGGCCGTGGATCGGGTGTTGCTCCATCCCCTGGTGGGGCTGGCGGTGTTTCTCGCGCTGGTGCTCCTGGTGTTCCAGCTGCTCTATGCCCTCACCACACCCCTGCAGGAGCTCCTCGGCGCCCTGCTCGATGGGGTGCAGAGCGCCGTGCTGGAGCCGGGGCTGAACTGGCTGGGCACGCCTGCGGCGTTGAAGAGTTTTCTGATCGATGGGCTCTGGCTGGGGGTGGGCACGGTGGCCACTTTCATGCCCCTGATCTTTCTGTTCTATGTGTTGATCGGCATTGTGGAGGATTCGGGCTACCTGCCCCGCGCGGCCTTTCTGATGGATGGCTTCATGCGCTGGCTGGGCCTGGATGGCCGCTCCTTTGTGTTGCAGGTGATGGGGTTCGGCTGCAATGTGCCCTCGATCATGGGCACCCGGGTGATCCGGGATCGGGGCATGCGGCTGCTCGCCATGCTCTGCATTCCCTTTGCCCTCTGCCAGGCCCGGCTCACGGTGTTCGTGTTCCTGGTGGGGGTGTTCTTCCCCAGACCCTGGTGGGCACCGGGGCTGGTGTTGTTCGGCTTCTATCTGCTCAGTTTCGCAGCGGCGATCATCACGGGGTTGATCTTCAAGCGGGTCTATCCCAGCCGGGAAGCCTTTGTGCTGGAGTTGCCCCCCTACCGCTCCCCAAGCCTGCGAACGGTGTGGCGCCGCGGCTGGAGCGCCATGCTGAATTTCTTTGTCACCACCCGGGTGTTCATCATCTGCGGCGCTGCAGCCATCTGGGTGCTCACCCATCTCCCCCCCGGGGCAGCGGAAGGTGGCCGGCAGACCCTGGCTGGGGTCATCGGCACGGCCCTGCACCCGCTGCTGGGCCCGATCGGCCTGAATCCCGATCTGAGCGTGTCGCTGTTCTTTGGCTTCATCGCCAAGGAGATCCTGCTGGGAGCGCTGGCCGTGATCTACCGCACCTCGGAATCCCACCTGGCCGGAAGCGTGCACGCGGCGATCAGCCCCCTGCAGGCCCTCAGTTACATGACCTTCGTGCTGCTCTATACCCCTTGCCTGGGCACGATCGCCGCCCAGCTGAAGGAATCCAGGAGCCGTCGCTTCGCCCTCACATCCCTTGGCTGGTCATTGGGACTGGCCTGGACCATGGCGTTTGTGGTGTACCAGGGCGGCCGGTTGGTTCAGGGGTTGGCCTGAATCGGCGTCACCTGCATCTCTCTGGCCTGATCCTGACGGAGCATGAACTCGAGCATGCCGCAGGCCACGTGCAGAATCCCCCCGGGGACACCGCGCCGCAGCACCTCCAGCTCGCTTCCAGGCCGGATTCCCATGGAGTGGAGCCGCTGTTGCAGGGCAGTGTGGTTTGGCAGGGAGTCGAGACGAACCCGTTGCCCGTTCCGAGCGGCACTCAGGGGCATGCCTGATGCTGAAGAGTGTGGAATTCGGATCCTAAATTGCTTCTGCAGCCTGGAAGGCACGGACATCCGTCTGCCACCCGCCCTTGTGCCTTTTGATGCATGAGCCTGTATCGACCATCAGCCTTTGTTCTCCTGGCTCTTCTGGTTTCTGCCGCAGGGAGGGATCTGGCGGCTCGGGCCCAGCTCTCCCCGAACTGCGAGCGCAATGGCCGGCGCGACTACTGCGCCATCACACCGGTGATGGCGTCCCCTCAGAAGCCGTCCCACGACCTGGTGACCTTTGCCGATCACACGGTGGTTGCGGTGATGAGAAACGAGGCTTCCTGCCGGAATGTGAGCGAGCGCATCAGAACATGTCATGCCTGGATCACAATTCCTCCTGGGAATTCAAAGTCAATTCCTGCTTATTACAGGGGTACGTATTACGAGGGAGGATATAGGAACGAATATGTGGGCAAGGGAATCCACATCACCTACACCTACCTGGATTGAGGGCTCAGGTTGAGGGCTGAGCCGCAATAGTGGTAAGCCTACCGGCGCGTTCATCCCAGAGGATGTAGGAAAAACAGGAGGGGATGTCGGCCAGGCCAAGATGTTTCACGCCTCGGAGCAGGTGAGCATTGCGCTGCTTGGCCGCCTGCAGCCGGTAATTGGGGATGGCCTCGCAGAGGTGGTGGATGGAGTGGCAGCCAATGTCCGCGGAAAACCAGTTCAGCAAGGCGGGGAGCTGCAGATCACTGGTGCCGTCCATGGCCCCCTGCATGGCGCTCCAGTTTTCGGTGGATTCAGCGTAAGAGCCAGGAAAATTGTGCTGCACGAAGAAAATGCAGATGAACACAGCCGCACTGAAGGCCATCACCGGGGTATAGATCAGCCAGAAGGTGCCGGCCCCCAGCCACCAGCCCATGGCGAGCCAGCAGGTGATCACGGCCAGATTGTTGAGCAGGAGATCGCGGAATTCCTCGGGGCTGTGCCACCAGCTGGTGGCGTGGCTTGCCACGATCCGCTTCCAGGGGGTAGTGGGGTCGTCGCGAAGGGTGCGCAACGCATGGGGCACCAGGCCCGCCAGTCCGGCAATCAGTTCCACCCGAGGTTTGATCACCAGGTAGAAGAAGCCGCCGGGGATGAGCATCAGCGGATGGCGCAGGCTGCGATAAAGGGCTTGCTGGCGGCTGCCCAGTCCGTTGTAGACCCTGGCGCTGACCAGGGCGGAAGGACCTTTGTATTTTTCCCAGTTGCCGTTGTGGCGGTGGTGAAAGGCATGCCCCCGCGACCAGGGGAGCTGGGGAATGCCGGCCAGGATCCCCAGCAGAAAGCCCACCCAGCGGTTGGTGCTGCGATGGCGGAAGAGAGAGTAATGCCCGCAGTCGTGCATCAGGGAGAAGCAGCGGGCGAGGAACAGCACCATCACGGCGAGCACCGGCACCAGGAGCCAGGAGCCCTGATGCAACAGGATCACCGCCAGCCACCAGAGCAGGCCGTAGGGCACCAGAGTGTTGAGGATCTGCCAGGCCCCGAGCTTGTTGCTGCTGCTCATGAAGGGTCGGAGGTCAAAGTCGCTCTTCTTCAGATCTCGTTCAGGCGGAGGGGGTGCTGTTGCCGCTGGAGCTGGGGAAGCATCGCTCATGCAGGGGTTTGGCGGCGCCAGAGCAGCGGAGCGTTGAGCCTAGAGGCCAAAACGGATCTTCGAGGTGTTTAGAGAAGGGGGCTTGGTGACGATAGGGAAACCCAAAGACCCAAGGGCTCGAAGGCAGACCAGCCCGCCGGAATTCCTATGGGGGGCTGCGTGATTTTTGCAGAGATTCCCTTGACGATGGTTTGGCGTGCCTCCCTCGGCACACCTCTCTGACGCGCAGGGCGCAATCTCCGGCCCCCCCCCGGCGGGGGCTGGGGAAGGGCTGGCTAGAAAATAATTTCCCTAAGGTTTGGTGGGGCCTCTGGTGATGGCCAAGCCTCTGTCGCAAGAGCAGCCAAGCCCAGCAGAACCGATGCAGGCGATCGAGCCTCACCTCCTGTCAGAGGCCCCAAAGCGTGTATTGGCATCTGAACCAGGCCGTCCGATCAAGAGTTTTCGCCCCCGCGGCCGGCAGTGCCACTAGATCTTCGGGCAGTTCCAGCTGCAGGACGTGCTTCTGCTCTCCTCTTGAGGCACTGACTCTGAGTTCCTGGTGCAGCCATCAGCCCTGTTGTCTATTGTGGCCGGCCGCCATGGCGGTGAGGCAGCCGAAAGCGGCACCAAGGCAGAGCAGGTGCCCTGCTGGCTCCACCCACAGGTGCTTGCCGCCCCCATTGGGCATACCAGCCCACCGGTGGATCGCCGCAGCAGAGCCGCCTTTGATGAGCTGCTCGAGAGCAGCGCCTCAGTGAAGGGACGCGCCCGCGGACGGTCTGCCGAGCTCCTGCAGGTGGCGTTGGATGGCGTGTCGGTTGGTGTCCTGGTGCAAGCTCTGGGCCAGCTCGCGCCATCGCAACCAGTGCTGCTGCTGCTGACTCCTCAGCTCCGCCTGCAGCACCGGCAGGCGGGATGTTTTCCAGAGGCTCTCGCCGTACTGGAAGCTGCGCTGCAGGATCTGCAGATCATGCAGGTCGCCGAGGTGGTCCTGGGCCTGCCGCAGATCGTCCACCCAGGCCTGAAGGGGGGGCTGGCACCAGGGCTCGAGGGGTTCCAGGCAGTAGCGCGCCCTCTTGATGCGTTTGCGCAGGCCATGGAGGGCTTCGGATGAGGGATCCACCACCAGCCAGCCGGGGTCCAAAAAGAGGGCCGCGGTGAAGGGGGCCTGCCAGTCGGAAAGCCAGGGCAGCAACGGCAGCAATCCGAGGGGCGTGAAGCTGGGCTGCTTCTGCCAGCGGGAGAGACGGGCCAGGAGCTTGAGGTAGCGCGATCCCTGCAGCGCGTCCTGCAGGGTGGCGAAAGCCTGGGTGCGATCCTCCCCCAGGCGCTTCATCGCCCGCTTCAGGCTGTGCTGTTCCTCCTCCGGAAGCCTGGGCCAAAGCTCCTCCCGCAGCCGTTGCCCCAGCACATCCAGATCGCGGCAGAGGCCTGTGCGCCTTGCCACGCTGGCGATGCGCCGTTCATTCACGCCGGCCGGCAGGTGCAGGGCTGGGGCGAACTGATCCAGCGCCGTGCGCAATCGCCGTAGGCTCACCCGCAGCTTATGGAGGGGTTCTGGGTCGCGGTCGGCGAGCACCTCCCCCTGCAGTTTCCCCAATGTTCTGATCTGATTCTGGATCAGCTCCAGGGCAAAGGCCCCACTGGTGAGCGATGCTGCGGATGCTTCTCTCCCTTTGGTGATTCCGACCGTTGCTGGCTCATGCAGATCTGCGGCCATGGGTCCCGTAGGAGATGTCCTTGTCGAAGACTAAGGCTTCGGCTGGGGGGATCGTCTCCAGTTGGTTGCGCAGATGGGCGAGACGGCGGATGGTCTGGTCGTGTTGCCCAACCCAGAGGATCGGCACCACGATCAAGGAGTAACCGAATGTTGGAAGGGCCAGGGCCAAACTGAGTCCGATGCACCAATCGGGGTGGAGATAGGCCGGAGATGGCGAGGCCCCAGCCAGCCCCAACTCCTGCGCCTGACAGACGATCGCCTGCTCATCAGGAGGCAGAAATCGCATGGGTGTCATCCGCGATCCATTCCACCATCGCCCGGGAGGATTAACAGCCCTTTAACGCTGAAGTCCCCATCACCTCTGGGCGTTCTCTGCCGCACACCACAGCAGGCGTGCCTGTTGTGGAGTTGCCCCTCCCCAGGACAGCAGTGGTGCTTGGCTCCTTCCCCCCTTCCGCGGCAGAGCCCCCGCCCCCGGATTCGGCCTAGCACCGCCTCGGCGGCCGGGCCGCAGGCTGCGGGCGCCGCCATGCCATGGTGCTGACCCTGGTGGCCCTTGCCGGTGGAGCTGTCTTCCTGCTGGGTCTTGGGGAGACAGGCGTGGTGGATGAAACACCCGCTCTCTTCGCGGCCTCCGCACGACATATGGCAGAAAGCGGCGACTGGCTGATCCCCCAGGTGAACGGGCTGCCGCGGTACGACAAACCTCCACTGGTTTATTGGCTCATGGCGAGCGTGTATGCACTGCCGGGTCACGACCGCTGGGATCCTCTCGGAAGCCTGGCCGCACGGCTTCCCTCCGCACTGGCGTCGATCACCACGATGCTGCTGCTGGCTGACACCCTGTTGCGCTGGCCCCAGCAGCGCTCGGAGCGCGCCTTGAGGGCTGGCAGTGCGGCCCTGGCCTTCGCCATCGGTCCGCTTGTTCTGGTGTGGGGGCGCACGGAGGTGAGCGATGGCCTCTTCACCGCAACTCTCGCCACGAGCTTCCTGGCGGCCTGGCGCACCTATGCCGCCCAACGGGGGCCTTGGTGGCCCAGCTGGGTGGCCCTGGCCCTGGCTGTGCTCAGCAAGGGTCCCGTGGCCCTCGTGCTGTTTCCCTTGACGCTCGCTCTCTTCTGGGGGCTCGGAGCCGACGGGGTGCGCCTTTGGCGGAGGCTGCGGCCGCTGGCTGGCGTGCTCCTCACCCTGGCCCTCTCGGCCCCTTGGTATGGGCTGGCCCTGTGGCGCGAGGGGCAGCCCTATTGGGACAGCTTTTTCGGCTACCACAACCTGCAGCGCTACACCCGGGTGGTGAACAACCACCAGCAGGGATGGTGGTATTTCTTCGTGGTGCTGGTGGTGGCGAGCCTTCCCTTCACACCCCTGCTCCTGCTCGCGATGCGGCGGGTTCTGCTGCAAGCGCGTGCACCATGGGCCGCCAGCCGGTCGTTGGGGCGTTTTGCCGCCGCCTGGTTGCTGACGGTATTGGCCTTCTTCACGCTTTCGGCCACGAAACTTCCCAGTTACTGGCTGGTGGCCACGCCAGCCGCGGCCATCCTGGTGGCGCTGGCGCTCCCCCCACCCTCCCCAGCACCCGACAGGAGAAGCACTGGGCGCCCCGATGGGACCCGGTTGGCTTTGATGGGTTCTGTGGTGCTGCTGGTGATCGTTTCCATTGGCCTGGCCGCTGCACCGCTCTGGCTGGCCCTGATTCGTGATCCAACCCTGCCAGGGCTTCAAGAGGCTTTCAAAAACAGTCCTGTCCTGGGGCTGGGGGGAGCCATTGCCCTGCTGGCGGGAGGGTTGCTTGCAGGCTGGGGCTCCAGAAGCCCCAGCCTGCGCCTCCTGCAGAGCCAGTTGGCTCTGCTCTTGCTGGTGCCTGTGGTGCTTCTGCCCCTCTGGCAGATCGGTGATCAGCTGCGCGGGGCACCTCTGCGGTCTCTGGCGGCCCTTGCCGTGGAGCAGCGCGGGGAGCGGGAGAGCCTGGCGATGGTGGGGATGCGGAAACCTTCGTTGCATTTTTACAGCCGTTCCACCGTCCTTTTCGAGGGCCGATCGGCCACCGCCCTGGTGAATCTGGCTGATCGGTTGCAGCAGGAACACAGGCCTGGTCTTCACCCCTCGGCGGCCGAGGAGCAGCCCAGCGTGTTGGTGATCATTGACAACACAACCGCCAGCGAGCCCCATTGGCAGGGCTGGAGGGGAAGGGAATGGGGTGCAGCAGGGGCCTATCGGCTCTGGCGGGTGGATCGGCGCTGGCTGGAGGAGCGGGCACGGCAAGGGCAAGCGGAGGGCCAACGGGCCAATTGGCGAGATCCGCGGCCAGAGCGCTTTTGAGGTTGGAGGACAACCTCCGGCGCTCAACGGTTGCCGATGCGTCTTCTGAGCTGACGCGACCAGCCAAAGGCTGCTGCCGCGCCAAAGAGGGGCAGGGGACCAGGGACGGGCGCTGTGGCGATGGCATATTTCACCATGGCACTGGCGGCGGGAGTGCCGTCGATGAAGGAACCTGGCGCGCTGAGGTCCTGGAGGCTGCCGATCACCTCTGAGATCGATGCGTTGTAGGCATAGGCAAAGAGGGGTCCATAGCCTGCTGTCGAGCCCTGACCCAGAGAGGCAAAGACTTGTCCGGCAAAGAAATCCGCATTGGATTGGCTGCCCCACCAGGCCATTTGGCCAAGGGGAGGCAGTTGAAACGAACTGGCTGATGCGGCGTAGGAAGTTTCCACGACCGTGACGTCGTAGAGAACACCCCCGAAGTTGACGCCAACAGCATGGGCTGGAGCAGAGACGAGAAGGGAAGCGGCTGTGCCGGTGAGAAGAGCAGTGGCAGCCAAACGCATGGAGTTTTTCATGGAAGGAACGGGGGTGGACATCAAACAAATAGAAACTGGGAGGAATTGCTCAGGTTCAGAGACGCCAGGGTGGCACCCTGCACAAAGCCGATCGCCTCAGGGGTGGGCGAGAGGGCGTCGATGCGCACTCCTGCCACGCCGCTATAGCGTCCGCTGATCAGGCGGTAGTCGCTGATAGGGCCCTTGAGCTGGATGCGATCACCGGCGGTGAAATCGGTGATCAGGGCAAGATCGGCGCTGCCCAGCCCATCGGTGCCATCGTCGTAGAAGCGGCCCGTGGCATCGCCCAGCACAAAGAGGTCATCGCCTCCCCCACCGGTGAGCCGATCGAGGGATCCCCGCCCGCGGAGCGTGGAGCCCGTGGGCACGCCGATGAGGGTTTCCGCGGCGCTGCCGCCGGTGATGAGATCACTGCCATCGGTGACCACGCCCACGGTGGGCTGCTTGAGGAGCACGCTGACGGTGGAGCCCACCTGCTGGCTGCGGGCCGCATCGCTGTAAAAGCGGAGCTCCAGGGTTTCATCGGGATCGTTGGCGGCATCGGCGGCGATGGCCTTCGAGAAGGCGGCGCGGCCATCGATGCCGATCACGGTGGATCCCTCCAGCAGACCGTCGCTGAAGTCTTGGGCTGTGATGCCAACTCCAGAGAAGCGCCAGTAGATGGGGGAGCCTGCGGGCACATTGGCGGTGGAGACGCCGATGGCGAGGGAAGAACCCTCATCAACCGCCTCAGCGCTCTTGCTGAAGGTGTAGGCGGGAGGGTGCATGGCGCTCACCTTGGCGGTAGCCATCACGCTGAGTTCGCCCATCTCCACCTGGCTGGTGGGGGAGGTGACGGCTTTGTGAATCTGATCGGCGATCAGAAAATAGTTGTACTTGCTGGTGTCGTACCCGCTGATGCCAGTGAGGAAGCT
>JBEIRX010000005.1:0-67084 GCA_040375715.1 Aphanothece sp. | reverse complement strand
GGCCGCCGTTGCTCCTTCGGCGTCACCTTGTGTTCGTTTCCCAGCTGTTGTTTCAGGGGGTGGCCCACTGGGTGGGCCACCACATAGGCCTGGGCAAAGTCTCCAGGGGCTCCAAGCTGTTGCCGCAGCTGGCGATAGAAGCCGAGGTCGATGTACACCTTCTGGTCCCGGGGGCAGTAGAAGGGGCCCGTGGCTCCGGAGGCTTGGCCGCAGGCCGAAGCCACTACCCCGTCGAAGATCACCAGGGTGGGCGGGCGGTAGTTGCGCCCGATCTCACGGAACTCCTTTTCCCATGTGTCTTCCGTGTCGGCAAGCACCACCGACACGAAGTCGGCCAGTTGGTTTTCCTGCGCCGTGGGAGCGCGGGGCCGGCTGCTCTGCCCTCCCATGGGACCCATGCCCCCGCCGCTGCTCATCTGCTGCAGCACCACCATGGGATCACCCCCGAGCAGACCCACCACCACGGCTAGCAACAGACCTCCCAGCCCGATGCCCCCTGCCGCCATCACGGGCCCAGGTCTGCCGCGGCGGTCATCCACGTTGTCGCTGCGGCGACCTTCGTTCCAACGCATGGTGAGTGTTCCTGATCAGATTTCAGCGGCCGCTCGCTCCACCAACCGTCTCGCCACGGCCTGAACGCCCGTGTGCTGATAGGTGTCGGTGAAGGCATCGAGGAAGATGGCCAGCTGCTGGAAGCCCCCCTGCCACGGGCCCAGGGTGGTTTCCAAGGCTCGCACGGCCTGCTGGCTGCTCAGGCCGAGCTGGCTGGAGAAGCCACCGGCCCAGTCGAGCCAGGTGTCCACCCCCCGCCGTAGGAAGTTGAGATGGGCCTCGTCTCCCCGGCCGGGAATCATGGAGGCCATCCCCGCATAGGCCGGCAGTTGGCGCAGTTCTCCATGGCCAACCCTTCCGAGCAGGCCATCCATTCGCTCCAGCGCCTGATCCCCTAGGGGCAAGAGGGCGTCGAAGCACACCAGGGCCGCCATCCGCACCTTCGCTTCTCCGGCATATTCATTGAGGGAGGCGCGGAAGTCGGAGAAGCTGTTTCCCGGCAGACCATTCACCTGGGTGAAGGCGAGCATCTCCGAGGCCACCTTCAGGCTCAGATCCGCCGCCTGCAGGGTATCGGTGGGTGGGGTGAGATTGGCCAGACGTTTCACCAGGGGCAGCCCCCCGGTCACATTGGCCAGCACCCGCAGCCCACCTGCCGCCTTCTGGGATCGGTTCACGGCGTCATACAGGCTCATGGCACGGGTGTAGCCCTCATGGCGGGCACGGCTGAGCTGGTCAGCCCGCACCCGCACCTGTTGCATCAGCTCCGGATCGGAGGTGCCCAGCACCTCACTGATCAGTTCCTCAGCACTGGTGACGTTGCGCCATCCACCTGGTACCAGGGTGCTGATGCCCCTTAGGGAGAGAACGGTGAGGTTGCGGCGTGGAAGGCGCTCAAGGCGCTCAAGAACGGTGGCGCTCATGCGGCGGGCTCCAAAACAGCGGACTTGGCGGCAGGGGCGGTTTGAGCCGCTTTCGGTTGCCGCTGGGGCAGAGGCAATTTCAGGGGTGCACCCTTGCCGGCGGGAAGAGCCTTCGGCTCAGGCTGGGCCTGGGGAGCCAGGGCTGCCAGAGCGTTCAGGTCAAAGGCATTGAGCAGGTCATGACGATCGTCTGCTGTAAGGCCGGCTCCCTGGCCGATCACTTTGACCTGGAAACGATCAGCCACCAACAGGGCACTCGCCTGGGTTCCCTGATCCACCAGGGGCCAGCTCTGCAGCTCAAGTCTGGCGCCGCTGAACTTGGCACGGGTGGTGGGGGAGGTGAGCACATCAGAGATCGAAAGCAGGGCCTTGGTGGTGTCGCCCTCCTTCAGCCGTGCCTGGCTGAATCCCCGCTTCTCCTGGGTGAAGATCAGCTGTTCCCCTGGGTGAAGCTTGGGGAACAGCGGGTTGAATGCAGGGCCGTTCACCACCAGGCGGGTGGAGACGTCAGCCACCGTGCCACCCGGCAACCAGGAGCGGAAAGGCAGAAACAGGAACGCGCCGATGAGCAGTCCAGCTACAAGCAGCAGACCGAGCACCCAGCGCAGGGTGCGGGACATGAAGGGGAGCAGGCAGCTGTAGATGTGTTAGCAAAGCTGCGCTGCTTTGCCTGGTGTCCTCCCCAAATTGATGGTGATCAAAGCCGAACAAGTCTCTCTGACAGGTCCCAGAGACGGGAGGCTGTGGTTGGGTTGCTCGCCTTGTCGGAGAGCTCCTGGGAAAATTGCTCCCCGTCCTTGCGTTGGCGGTTTCCCCAGCTCCAGTGCACCCCGGAAACGGCAAACGCCGGCTCCGTCACCACATCCGCCACCCGCTGACCCGCAAGGGCCTGACTCACATAACCTCCTGTGACACGCTTCTGAAACCAGGGAAAAATCGTCTGGAAGGCTTTTGGCGTGTGGCGAAACAGTGGTGTATCGGCCACACAGCCTGGATACAGCGAGGTGAAGATGATCCCTGTGGCCCCGTGGTGTCGACGGTGCAACTCCTGGGTGGTGATCATGTTGCACAGCTTGCTGTCCTTGTAGGCCTTCCCTGGCTTGAACGCCTTGCCGTCCGCCATGCTCACAGGGGCCTGGAACCCGGCCTCAAAGCCTTCGAGATGGCCCAGATCGGCTGGGGCCGGGATAGGGATCTTGCCTCCCAGCTCCTTGGAATTCGCCGTCACCGTTCCCAGCACCACAAGCCTTCGGGAGGGATGGCTGGAGCGTTCCAGATCAGGGAGCAGCAGTTGAATCAGTAGAAAGTGCCCCAGATGGTTGGTGGCCATGGAGAGTTCATAGCCCTGGGGGGAACGCAGCGGTTGCTTCAGCCTTGGCAGATACACAGCGGCATTGATCACCAGGGCATCCAGGGGCAAACCGGTGGCATGAAAGCTGTCCACCAGTTGGCGCACGCTCTGCAGGTCGCCAAGGTCAACGTTCAGATGGGTGATGGAGGCATCAGGGATGGCGAGGGCAGCCTGAGCCCGCCGGGCTTTGAGTGGATCACGGCAGGCCATCACCACATGCCAGCCCCGATCTGACAGGGCCTTGCTGGCGAATAGGCCGACCCCTGAAGAAGCGCCTGTGATCAGAACAGTGCCAGGGACGGAGCCAGTGCTGCCGACGCCTTGGAGGCTGGCCATGGAGCGAAGAGGAAGACGAACGATGGCACCAACTTACGGGCCAGGTCCTCAGATCAGGCTCACTTCAAGGTCTTGCGGTGGGCTGGAGAGCTGGTTGCATGGCTAGTGCCGGGCGCTCCGGCAGGGGATCCGAGGACTGCCAAACCACCCGCAGCCTGTTCGGGGCGATCCACTGGCTCTGTTCGCGGATCAGTTTCTGCTCCCCTTCCACCATGAACAGCTGATCGAAGCGGCTCTGGGCCTTTGCCAGCTGAGCTGATTCAATCTCCAGCACGGCAGCCAGTTCCCCCTGGCGGTCCATCCGCTGCTGGTAGGCCCCCGCAAGCCTGCACAGACTGACCCCAGCCATCACCACGAGTCCCAGTTTCACGGTCAGCCCGATGAGGCTGCAGATCAGTTCCCGACGCTCCTCATTCAGCGAGAGAGCCTCCGCCCCAGTGGAAATCACCAACCTGACGGGGCGCGACTGGGGCTCACGGGGGCCTTTTGCTGGATCCTTTTTCGGCCCGAACCGGGCCCGGGTGGACAGTGCAGCACCTCCGACCCTCTTGGCAGATGCTGCTCTGACTGGGGCGGTCGTTCGGAGGGTGGAGGGCACCGGCACGGGAAAGAACAGGCCCCGCTTGTACCGCCTCAATGCCCTCTTGCCAAGGGGATGGGATCAGGCTTTGAACAGGCTGAAACTCAAACGCACCGCCAGCACCCCTGCATGGGCGGCCACCACCAGAGCGATCAGGATTTCCGTCTGGGTCAGCATGGTCTGCAAAAGGGGAACCTGACCATTCTTCGCCGTCAGACCGCTACGGTCCATCTCTGTTGCAGGCCTTGTCACAGCTCTTGATGGCCCACCCACCAGCGCCGCTCACGGTCAGCACGGAGCAGATCCGGGGGCTGGATCTCTCCCCTCTGTCGCCCCTGGCCTCCTTGCCCCTGGAGCAGCTCCTTCCCCTTGGCGGGACCCTGGAGCTGACCTTGCTGTGGCCCACCCCGCCTGAGGATCCCCGGGAGCTTTCAGAGATCCCGGAGGTTCGCCTCTGGTGCCTGCGGGCTGATGCGGAGATGCCCTGGTTGCCCCTGCTTCTTGAACGCTCCAGCGGCATCCTGGCGCGCCATGTGGCGATGCTTCTCCCCCATCGCTTCAGCCGCAACGAGGGTCTTCAGTTTGCTCCGGAGAGTCTGGAGCTCTGGATTAGCCATCGCCTCTTTCAGCTGGATGCCCTCAGTAGGGATGCCGGGCAGAACTGCCGTCAGGGGCTTGGCCAGATGGCCGCCACCCTGGGGTACGACCTCGATCCGGAGTTCTGGAGTTATGCCCGCGGCGGCTGACGGGATGGAGCCTCCAGCCCTTCGCAGCCTTCCCTCCTGCAGCCTGCCTGGGGCATGGCAGATGGCCATTGACGCCTGGTTGCTCGAGCAGGTGATCCAGGGTGAGCGTCAGGGCCCTCTCCTGCGCTTCTACCGCTGGAGTGAACCCACCCTCTCCCTAGGTCGGCACCAACGCATGGTTGATCCCCGCTGGACCCAGCTTGCAGAGGACGGCCAGTTGAAGCTGGCGCGCCGGCCCAGTGGTGGGTCGGCCGTTCTCCATGGGGGCGATCTCACCTATGCCCTCATCTGGCCCACTCCCCCACGCCGCCGGCGGGAGGCCTATCACCTCAGCTGCCGCTGGCTCCAGGAGGCTTTCGCGGCAATGGATCTGCCCCTTCTGTTCGGCGATTCTCCCTGCCGTTCCGATCAGGTGAACTGCTTTGCCAGCAGCACCACTGCCGATCTGGTGCATCCCGGTGGTGCGAAGCGTATCGGCAGTGCCCAGTTGTGGAGGAGCCATGCCCTGCTGCAGCACGGCAGCGTTGCCATCCACCCCGATGGTGCCCTCTGGGAGGCTGTCTTTGCGACGGCGCCACCCTGTCTTCCTCCCCTCCCTTTTTCGGGAGAGAAGCTGGAAGCCCATCTGCTGAACCATGCCCTGCGTTGGTTTCCTTATGCGGATGCGGTGGAGCCACAGCAGGGGAGTGGCTCCCTGATCAGTGATCCGCTGGAGTCCTGGGAATGGGAGCGGGTCCGTTCCAATCTAGGTTTCTATGAGGTGCGCGGTTTGGCAGCCAGCGACTCTGCCGTTTCTGCCAGAGACCTGGCCACAGGCTCCAGGGACAATCCCAGGGGGTAGGTGTTCTGCTGCCGGGCGCGCTGGAGCAGTGGTTCTGGCAGGCGGACGCCCAAGCGAATCAGCACCGCTTCGCCGAGGTCGGGACGTTCAATGGTCCCGCTTGGCAACCCTGTGGCTCCGAGCACCAGCAATCTTGGATGGTCATTGAGGCCCATCACCGCCTGCCACAGGGGGGCATCCTCCCGGATCGATGCCAGGGTGCTCAGAGGTTGCATGTGATCGCCCACCCTGTCGCTGTCCCAGCGCTGGATGGGGAGTTCCTGAAGAGGCTGGTCATCGATGACTCCCCGCCAGCGGCCTGCGTCGCACACCAACAGCCAATCGGCCAGGCCCGCAGGCTCTGTTTGGGGACCGGTGGGCTTGGCGGAGGACGCGGGTGTCAGTCGGATTTGACTCACCTTCCGAAGGGTGTCCGAGGCCTCTAGGACCCGAAAGCGCCGCTTGGCCACCTCCTGCACCCGCATGTCTGCAAGAACTCTCTCCAGCAACAGAAGCTGCTGCTGACTCCGGGAGGCACCCAGCCCCAGCCATCCGAGCATCAGCAACCACAGGCCGAACCCAATTCCCCGCAGCGTGAGCATCACGCCCAGGCCGATGGCCAGGAGCGAGAGGAAGCGTCCGAACCCGTTCGCCACTTCTACCCCCCGCCGCTGGCTGCCGGTGAGCTGCCAGACCAACGCCTTGAGAATCCTTCCGCCATCCAGCGGCAGCCCTGGGAGGAGATTGAACAGGGCCAGCACGAGATTGAGCTCTCCGAGCCGCTGAGCCATTTCGCCAAGGGCTGGTGAGATGTGGGCGGCAGCGTGGTGGGCCCCCAGCAGAACTCCTGCCAGAACTAGGCTCACGGCGGGTCCTGCAGCCGCCATGAGGAATTCGCCACGGGCGGTTTTGCACTCCGATTCCGTGTTGGCCACTCCTCCCAGGAAAAACAGCGTGATGCTGCGCACCTTCACGCCCTGACTCATCGCCACGAAGGAATGGCCGAACTCATGCAGCACCACTGAAAGGAACAGGAGCAGGGCAGAAAGCAAGGAGATCGTCCAGAGCATGGTGGCTCCGAGTCCCTGGCCCAAGGAGTCCTGATAGTCCCGGGCGAACACGAAGGTGAGAAGGCCCAGGACGAGAAACCAGGTGGGATGGAGGCGCAGGGAGATTCCCCGGATCCGCATGAGTTCCCATCCCTGACCCACAGCCTGATCCGCGCAGAAAAAGTGATTCTTAAATCCTAGAAAGGTGTGGAGAGCTGTCGTCCGCCGGTGCCTGATCGCCAACCTGCCTCCGAGCCCATCCCCCTTCTGCAGGTGAAGATCTGTGGATTGCAGGATCCCGGCCAAGCTGCAGCGATCGCCGCTCTGGGAGCCGATGCCATCGGGGTGGTTGCGGTGCCAGGGTCTCCCCGGTTTCTTCCGGCTGATCAACGCCCGGCACTCTTCGCTGCCGCCCGGGGTGCTCGGCCCGACTGTCAGGGGGTTCTGGTGGTGGCGGATCCCCAGGACACGGCTCTTTCCGACCTTCTTCCCGCAAAGGGCCATCGGGTGCTGCAACTGCATGGAACCGAAACCCCTGAGCGCTGCAGGGAGCTCAGGCGGGCTTTGGGTTCAGAGATCGTGCTGTGGAAAGCCCTTCGGATTCGATCCACGGAGGATCTCCATCGCAGTGAAGACTATTGGGGCGTTGTGGACGCCTTGCTCCTTGATGCCTGGGTGCCTGATCAGCTCGGTGGCACAGGACGTCAGATTCCGATCCATCTCCTGGAGAACTTCCAGCCACCCCTGCACTGGTGGCTGGCTGGAGGGATCCGCCCTGAAACCCTAGAGGCTGTCCTGGGGAGCGTGACACCAACTGGGTTGGATGCCTCCAGCGGCGTGGAGGATCGGCCCGGATGGAAGGACCTGGAGCGCGTGAAGTGGCTCCTGGCAGGCGTGAAGCAAGCCGAGAAGCCCCTTGACCAGCCGGCCGAACGAGGCTCCCCCTAGCCCAGGAGAGATTCCTGTTGCTTCACCAGCTCGAAGAATTCCTGCTTCAGGCTGGGGTCGTGGCGGAAATCACCACGGACCACTGAATTCATCATGCTGGTCTGGAGCTCTTTCACACCTCGCCATTTCATGCAGTAGTGCTGGGCTTTCACAAGGATGGCGAGTCCTTTCGGTTGGCAGAGACGCTCGATCTCATCAGCCAGAATGATCACGGCCTCTTCTTGAATGTGCGGCCTGGAGAAGACCCAGTCGGCCACCCGGGAAAACTTGGACAAGCCGATCACCCGTTCGCCTGGCTTGATGCCGATCCAGCAGTTTCCAAGAATTGGCACCAGATGATGCGAGCAAGCTGAACGCACTGTGATCGGCCCAACGGTGTAGATCTCATCCAGATTCTTGACGTTGGGAAAACTTGCGATCTTGGGTTGATTCTGATAGCGGCCCTTGAAAACCTCCTGCAGATACATCCGAGCCACTCGCTCGGCGGTTTCCTCAGTGTTGTGATCATTGTCGATATCGATCACGAGGCTGCGCAAGAGATCACGCACTTTGACCGTGACTTCTCTCTCCAGCTCCTCAATATCTCCCTCTCTGAGGAAAGGAGCAATGTTGTCGTTGGCAAAATAAGGTGCCTGAGCATTCTCAAGGCGCTGGCGAATGCGCTCACTGATCGGCAGGGATTGTGCATCTCCTGCCGGGATGGATCTGGAGCTGAAGCGGGGGGGGAGTGTGGAGGTCATAGGGAGGAGTCAGAAAGCACCGACAGCTGGCATGAGAGTGAGATCCTCCACCACCTGTTGATCGGGTTGTTCGACGAGGAAAAGCAGGGTTCGGGCCACCTGATCGGCTGAAAGCATCGCACGGCGATCGAAGGTGCTTTGAACGGTTTCACTATCCCAAAGGGGTGTGTTCACCGAACCAAGAGTGAGGGTGCTCACCCGGATGCCGTGCTGTTTCTCCTCTGCCGCCAGGCAGCGGCTGAAACTCGCCAGAGCTGCCTTGCTAGCGCAGTAAGCCCCCCAGTCCGGAAAGGCGTGATGGGCTGCATGGCTGCTCACATTCAAGATGAGGCCCCCGCCGGCCTGCCGCAACTGGGGGAGAACCGCTTGGCAGACCTGGAAGACACTGGTGACATTGAGTTGGAACAGCCACTGCCAGCGTTCCAGGGGCATCTCGGAGAGCTGACCTGTCCAGGCGGCCCCGGCGTTGTTCACCACAACGGATGGAGCTAAGCCCCGCGAACAAAGGTCCCGCACGCCAGGTTCCACGGCGCTCGGATCTGCCAGATCGATGCCGGCTGTTTCCACGTGGCATCCTTTGCCGCGCAGTTCGCCCGCGAGGTTCTCCAATTCCTGGGATGGCCGTGCGAGCAGAAGCAACTGGTAACCAGCCTCTGCAAAGGATCTCGCCGTAGCGGCACCAATGCCCCTGGAGGCCCCAGTGATCAAGACAACACTCAAAGCAGTCAAAAATGCAGTTCGACCCTAGAGCGCGTGCTGGGCCTCTGGGGAAGAGCTTTCGAGAAAGCGGCCCATCCTCCGAAATTTTGCATAGCGCTGGTTCAGAAGCTCCTCCTCGCCTAAGGCCAGCAGCTCCTCAAGCTGCCCCAGAAGTGCAGTCTTGAGGGTGTCCGCTGCCTGCAGCGGGGCCCAGTGGTTGCCGCCGGCGGGTTCAGGCAGCACGGCATCCACCACCTCCAATCGCTGAAGGTCAGCTGCGGTGATGCGAAGCGCCTCTGCTGCTTCGGGGGCCTTGGCCGCATCCCTCCAGAGGATGGAGGCGCAGGCTTCTGGGCTGGCGACGGTGTAAACACTGTGCTCGAACATCAGGAGCCGGTCCGCCACCCCGATGCCAAGAGCTCCGCCCGAGCCTCCTTCGCCAATCACCGTGGCGAGGATGGGCACTCTCAGGCGGAACATCTCCCGCAGGTTCACGGCGATCGCCTCCCCCTGCCCCTGTTCTTCGGCACGGACCCCGGCATAGGCCCCAGGGGTGTCGATGAAACTCAGGATGGGGAGCCTGAAACGATCAGCATGTTCCATCAGTCGCATGGCTTTGCGGTATCCACCCGGAGAAGCCATCCCGAAGTTACGGGCCACATTTTCCTTGGTGTCACGGCCCTTCTGATGACCCAGTAACAGCACCGGCTGCTCGCCGATCTGGCCAATGCCCCCCACCAGAGCCTGGTCGTCACTTCCGCAGCGGTCGCCATGCAGCTCGTACCAGGAATCGGTGATCACCTGGATGTAGTCCAATGTGCTGGGCCGCTGGGGGTGACGGGCCACCTGGATTTTTTGTGCGGGGGTGAGGGAACGGAAGATCTCCTCCCGTCTGCGGCTGGCGAGGGTTTCGAGCTGCAGCAGCTGCTGGCTCACATCCACCTCGGAATCCCTTGCCAGCTGCCGGATCTGCTCGATCTGTTCCTCGAGTTCAATCAGGGGCTTTTCAAAATCAAGCAGTGCGCGTCTGGCCATGGGTGGGGGGACGAACGGTGGGGGAGAACCTGCGGAGAACGTCAGGCCATCACCAGCGGAGGGGCAGGGTGATGGCGCAGACCAAGGGGTGTGAAACCATGCCGCTGGGAAGCGTCTCCGATCCGCTCCATCTTCTCGAGGGTGATGTTGTTGCGGCCCCAGCTGAAATTGGAGTGAATTCCTTCAAAATCCAAAAGCATTGCCTCAGCAAAGCAGGCAAACATCTGTCTCTTCGGGTTGAACATATCGGCCCCACTCATCATCTGCCAAGAGATGTCTTGCCAAAATTCAACAATGCCTCCCTTCAAGACGGTGATCCCTTCTCCGGCCACTTTGCTGTCCAGGTTTTTGGGATAGCCACCATCCACCATCAGACAGGGGCGCTTCAGCTCGCTGGCGTTGAGAGAGAGGGTCTGGGGAAGGCTTGCCACCCAAACCACCACATCCGCCTCATTCAGGGCGTCCTCCAGGCTGAGGATGCGCCCCCGTCCGAGTGAGCTCTGAAGGTCGAGCAGGGGTTGTTGCTGGCGAGCCACCATCAGGATCTCCTCCACGCCGGTGCGTTGCAGTAGCCAGCGGCAGACTGCGCTGCCGATGTCTCCTGTGGCCCCGATCACGGCAACCTTGGCCTGGGCCAGGTCAATCCCCACTTCGGGGGCCGTCAGTTCCACCTGGCGGCAGATCACCCAGGCGGTGTGGGTGTTGCCAGTGGTGAAGCGCTGCCAGTCCAGCGTTGTATTGCGGATTTGCTGTTGCTGGAGCAGGTTGAAATTTTCAAAAATAATTGAGGTGAATCCCCCAAGAGCGCTGATCGTGAGGCCACTCTTCTGGGCCAGCTCCATGGCATTCAGCACTTTGCGCCTGGCGGTCTTGAATCGACCCAGCATCTCCGGAACAAAGACCGAATCGATGTAGGCCCCCTCGATGGTCTTGCCCTCGAGACTGGTGACCTCAAAGCGCTCCACCAGCTGGGGAGGAGCACTGCACCACATCTCCAGATCCCCATCGGCATATTCGGGGTAGCCAAGGGACAATGCCAGCGCTTTTGCAGCGTCCAGACTGGTGGAATGACCAATCAGGCCAAACATGGGCAAGGGAAACAGGGTGGCAGAATCTGCCGGCGTAACATCTTGCCATGGCCTGTCCCGCAGGGCTTTGGCTTATCCCACCAGGGCTGCGGCGGCCATTCGTGCAATTTCGCGGGAGTTGAAGCCAATCTCAGTGAGGGCTTCCTGGTAAGCGATGAGAAAATCCTCAATCAGATCTTCCTTCGCCATCCCCAGTTCAGCGGCATCTGAGGCAACACCCTCCAGCATTCTTCTCACGTGGGGAAGGTTCTCACGGTTTGCAGCTTCCAGTTCCTCGCAGCTGCTTGCAAAGTTGGCTTTCAGCCATTCCTGGCCATAGTTGAGATGGGTGTACTCATCCTTAACCACCCCTTCAGTGATCTTTCTGGCGAATGGATCGGCAACGGGGATGTAGATGTGATAGGCCGAAATGGCAAAAGCTTCAATCAGCAGGGCTTGGATCAAGAGGCAAGTCACCACCTTGCCCTCGGAAAGGGCTGCCTGGAAGTTGTCCCGCAGAGGGCTGAAAAATTTCTGGGCAAATGGCATGTCTGCCGTTACGCCGAGGTTGTTGCCACAGGCCATGAAACCTTTCATGTGCTTCAGTTCCATCCGGGCCAGATTGGCAAGCTCAGCAGCCTGATCAGGGAGAAGGGTGCCCAGGGAGATGTAATTATCATGAGCTTCCTGCTCTCCCTCGATCACGATGGCATTGATACGGCTGTATGCGTCTTTGTAGGTCTCACTTGAGAAGTCCGGCAGGGTCGTTGTCTCCAGACTTTGCATGGGATGGTTCACTTGGTTGGCCGAGTTTAAGCACCAGGCTTTGCGCTTGGCGGCCATTCGCTGCGCACAAGGGATTGCAGCCGTTGCTCCCATCCCTCCACGAGCCTGGAAAACAGCTTCTCTCCCAGATTGGCACTGGCTTCGGAGGGATCCCCGATCACCCCTGAGCAACTGAGATCCTCCGTGAGCCAGGCCGTCGGTGCTTGGCCCTCCCAGGTCCAACCCTCTGGGGGGGTGAGGGCGGGATGGAGTCCATCGGCCAGCGGTTGCGCCCTCACCAGATGCGCTGCCAGATGGAGCATCAGGCTGGTTTCCGCAAGGCCGGCGTGGAGCCCCTCGCTGCGTTCCGGTTCTGGGATGAGCTGGCTGAGCCCTTCCGGTCCCCGCCATAGAAAGCAGGGCAGCACAGCCAGGGAGGGGTGCTCGGCTCTCAGCTGCCGAGCGGCAACCTCCAGCAGGCCGATCTGTCCACCGTGGCCATTCATCAGCACCAACCGGCGGAAGCCCCAACGGGCCAGGTCTGCCCCCACGCTTTCGATCAGTCTGATGAGTAGTTCGGCCCGCAGGCTGAGCGTTCCAGGAAACCCGCTGTGCTCAGGGGCAAAACCGATGCTCTGCAAGGGCAGACGCCAGATCGCTAGATCCCCCGGCATTCGCTGGATCACCTCCTCCACCACCCGATCAGCAAAGAGGGCATCTGTTCCCAGGGGCAGATGGGGGCCATGCTGTTCGATCGAGCCCATCGGCCAGATCACGGTGCTTCCCTTCCGCCGCGCTGCGGCCTGCACGTCAGGCCAAGACAGGCACTCCAGGTGCCTGTTGTCTGGGCAAGGGGGGGGAGGGGAGAGGGACACGGTTTGGCGTTGGGGCTGGGCGGACTCTTTAGAGTGTGGAATCCTGAAGCCTCGTCTGTTGATGGCCGGATCCGGCAAGCCCGCAGCTCAGCAGCCTCGTCGGCCCGATCCCCGCAGTCCAGGGGGCGCTGCTACACCGCCACGGCGGCCGCCCCAGGTGGTGATGCTGAAAAAGGATGAGCCCAAGGACAGGGGGCTGACGGCGGTGGAATCAGCTCCCTCCATCGTTGCTCCGACGGGGCGATCTCCCGAATCTCGACCTGAGGTTGGTCCCCCTGCTCCCGCAGATCGGAAGACAACAGCTTCAGAGGAGGACCGGTTCTCCCTGTCCGAGTTTGAGGGGATGACGATGGCCGACCTCCTCGGTCCATCCCCCCGGTCCACCCGGGCGGGCACCCAGCCGGAACGGTCCGGTGGAGCCGTTGTTGGCGAGCGCCCTGCAGAGCGGAGCGTGGATGACTTTGACTTTGATGAAGAGGCCTTCCTGGTCGCCCTGGATGAGAACGAGCCCATTGGCACCACCGGTGATCTGGTGAAGGGGGAGGTGATCGGCGTGGAAAGCGATGGGGTGTATGTGGACATCGGTGGAAAGGCTCCTGGCTTCATGCCGAAACGGGAATGCGGGCTGGGGGTGATCACCGGTCTGAAGGAACGCTTCCCAAAGGGAACGCCCGTTGAAGTGCTGGTGACTCGGGAGCAGAACGCTGAGGGCATGGTCACGGTGAGCGTGCGGGCGCTCGAATTGCGCAAGAGCTGGGAGAAGGTGATTCAGCTGGAGAAAGAGGGCACCCTCGTTCAGGTCAAGATCAATGGCTTCAACCGAGGCGGAGTCACCTGTGATGTGGAGGGTCTGCGGGGATTCATTCCCCGCTCACAACTGAATGAAGGCGATCAGCATGAGGCCCTCGTGGGCAAGACCATGGGCGTGGCGTTCCTCGAGGTGAACCCTGAAACCCGAAAACTCGTGTTGTCAGAAAAGAAAGCCAGCACAATGGCTCGGTTTCGCGAGCTTGAGGTGGGGCAGCTTGTGGAGGGACAGGTGAGTGCCCTCAAGCCCTATGGCTTCTTCGTGGATCTTGGTGGGGTGAGTGGTCTCCTCCATCACTCCTCCATCACAGGGGCCGCCCTGCGGGATCTCCGCGAAGCCTTCCAGCCTGGCGACCGGATCAAGGCTCTGATCACGGAAGTAGATGGCCAGCGGGGTCGCATCGCTCTCAATACCTTGCTCCTGGAACAACAGCCCGGCGAGTTGCTCATTGCCCGGGATCAGGTGATGGCCGAGGCGGAGGACCGCGCTGTGCGCGCACGCTCCCTTCTGCAGCAGAGGGAAGAGCAAAGGAAAAAGGACCTGGCCGAGTGTCTCTCCCCATCGGAGGATGCCTCCGGGGGAGCTTCAGTAGAGATCAGCCCAGCAGATTCATGATGGCGAGCTCCCCTGCCCTGGCAGGCCTCCACGGAGCCGATTGGGAGGTGGACTACTACTCCAGACCCGTTCTGGAAGGGGATGGTCGCAAACGCTGGGAGCTGCTGATCTGCGCCACTCCGGAGGTTCTCTCCCAGGCTGTCTCAGATCAGAGTGTGTCCGCCCCCTTTCGCTTTGAGAAGCGCTGCTCGGCTGACACGGTCAATTCCCAGTGGTTGCGTGAGGCCATTGCAGAGGCTTTGGAGCTTGCCCAAACGGATGGCCATCCGGCTCCCCGGCGCCTTCGCTGCTGGAGAGGCTCCATGCGTGCGATGGTTCAGCGTGCTGCGGAAACCCTCGGGATCACTGTGCTTCCCAGCCGTCGCTGCTTCACCTTGATCGAGTGGCTTTCTGAACGAGAACGGGATCTGTATCCCCTTCAGGAGGGCTATCTGGCTGGTCCCCTGGCTCCACCTCCCCAGCCCCAACGGGCCCTGCCCATGGCCTGGCCTGAGGTGGTTCGCGGTGATCAGTGGAGCTGGGCGATGCTGCCGCTCTCGGATCTTTCAGAGGCCCAGGACTGGCCCATTGGGTTTTCCGGACTCCTTCCCATTCCGGCCCACCTCGATCCCCAGGCTGCGGTTCCAGGAATCCGCTTGTTCAGCCGAGCACGGGCCCTTGCCATTGCAGGTTGGTTGGAAGGTCTGGAGCCTGTGCGCCTTGAAGTGGAGCAGGGCCAGCTGGTGTTGGAGGCTGGGCTGGACGACCGCTGGCGATTGGCCAACCTGCCCGAGCATGAGTCGGCTGCCGCGCGGGAGGCTTTCGCCCGTGCACGCGAGGAGGCAGGAGGTCTGCAGTTTGTCGCGGTGCAGAACACCCCTGAGGACAGCCACTTTGAAGGGTTCTGGATGCTGAGGGATCTTCCCGATGGCTGAGGGATCGCCTCCCCCGTTCGATGGTCCGGATGCCAGCTTCAACACGCTCCCTGGTTGGACCTGGATCGGCACCTATGGCGGCTGGTTTCTCCAGTCCGATCTGCTGGCGGGATTTGAGCACGGTTTTTTCACCCGCCAGTGGCAGGGAAGGGAACCGGATGAACTGGCGGGCTACCTGAGTGCGGGGGTGAGCGTGCACCGGCCCCGTCAGATCCACAGTGCCCTTGTGCTTCAGGCGGATGCGGCCTCCGCCCCTCCCTGGCCGGAAGCCGATGGCCTGATCAGCACGGGTGGAGCGCAGAGTCTGTGGGTGTGCGGAGCTGACTGCACGCCTGTGCTCATGGCTGATGCCCGCACGGGGCGGGTGGCCGCCTGCCATGCCGGTTGGAGGGGGGTGGCGGGCAGGATCCTGGCCCGGGCCCTCGCCATGCTGGAGGATGGGGGCACCCGTCCTGAGGATGTGCTGGTGGCCCTGGGGCCAGCCGTGGGTGGAGAGGCCTATCAGGTGGAGCGGGATGTGAGCCTGCAAGTGGCTGAAGCACTCCACCCGGCGGGTGATCACCATCCAGGCGGGGCAGGCGCACTTGAGGAGTTGCTGGCCTGTGGTGCCCTCGCCCCAGACCCAACCCCAGGTTGTGATCGTCTCGATATCCGTGCCGCCACAGCGCGTCAACTGGAAAATGAAGGGATCCCACTTGAGAACATCAGTCTCTGTCCCCTCTGCACCGTGTCCAACCCCTTACTGTTTCACTCCTGGCGCCGCGATCAGGTCAAAGCAGTTCAGTGGAGTGGCATCGTGGCTCAGCGTTGAATCGGGAGTCGATTCGGAAGTTTGCTACCGCAGAAATTCACTCTGCCAAGCCAACCTCCTGAAAAAGAGTCGCATACCAACAGTGTTCACGCTGACAGAAATATGCGAAGAGGACTGCAAGCAACTTCAACCGATCATGCCTGGAAAGCAAAACTCAGGCACTTGCCTTTTGGTCCGTTCTGTTGTGATAATGCAGATGTCGCATTTTTGCCAACATGCTCACTGGGGCTGATCTCCTTGCCAAGGTCAAGGAGCTGGGTGACGTCAACAAATCCGATCTGGTTAGGGCCTGTGGATATGTGTCGACCAAAAAGGATGGTACGGAACGACTCAATTTCACTGCCTTCTACGAAGCTCTCCTCAACGCTAAGGGGATGGACATCGGAGCTTCCACAAAGGGTGGCAAGGCAGGTCGCAAGCTCAGTTTCAATACCAAGGTGCAATTCAATGGCAACCTGATGGTGGGCAAGGCCTATACCGCCCTGCTTGACCTCAAGCCCGGTGATGAATTCGAGATCAAGCTGGGTCGCAAACAGATCCGTCTTGTTCCGCTTGGGAGCGAGGAAGAGGAGGGCTGATGGCCCTGGCGATCGCTTCGGCCACCTTTATCCCATCAATCGCCGCAGACAGAATCCCCCCTGCGTGGCCTGCACCTTCTCCCGAGGGATACAGGCCAGGAGTGTTCGTGCTCGTCAATGTCTGATGGTGCCGTGGCAGGCGAATCGGTGACGATGTTCGGGTTTCCACTCCGGTTAAAAGGGCCTCCTCTTTGAGGAAGCCAGGAAGGGTCTTGCCAAATGCAGGCAAAGCCTCCCGGATGCTGTTGGTCACGTAGTCCGGCAGGCAGCCGTCAAGTGTCCCCAGCCTTACCCCCGGTAGATAGGACCCCTCCACTTCGCTGTTGCCTTTCGAGTCAATGACGCTGCTCGGAACCCCAGCCAGAAAATCCTTCAATCGCTGGCTGGGAGCTTGATAGGTTTCCCCTCCAGCCTGGAAGGCCCGCTGTTCCCAGTGGCGCTGAAATCTGATTCCTGCCAGGGGGTCCCCCGCCCAGCGGGCCCAGGGCTCCACATCCTCGATGGTGATGTTCACAACGAGCCCACTGTTGGCATTGCGCTCGCGCCTGGAGTGCTGGCTCATGCCGTTCGTCACCACACACCCTTCCTCGGAGGTGGCTCCCACCACCCAGCCGCCTGGACACATGCAGAAGCTGTAGACATCCCGTCCAGACGCCGTGTGGTGCACCAGCTTGTATTCCGCCGGGCCAAGCCGCGCATGGCCTGCCTGCACCCCCCATCGGGCGCGATCGATCAAGGCCTGAGGATGTTCGATCCGCAGACCCACGGCAAATGGTTTGCGCTCCATCGCCACTCCTTGCTCCAACAGCCAGGTGAAGGTGTCACGGGCGCTGTGCCCCACGGCCAGCACCACATGGCGTGCGGCTATCCAGGCGCCGTTCCGCAGGCGCACGCCCTCCACCTGGCGACTGCCATCCTCGGCGAGGATCAGACCATCCACCCTGGAGCCAAAGCGCACCTCACCCCCGAGGGATTCGATCGTGGAGCGAAGCCCCCGCACAACGGTGGCCAGGCGAAACGTGCCGATGTGCGGCCGATGCAGCGTGAGGATCTCCGCGCTGGCCCCTGCGGCCACCAGTTCCTCCAGGACTTTGCGCACGTAGGTCGCCGGTTCGCTGATCTGGCTGTAGAGCTTGCCGTCCGAAAAGGTGCCTGCGCCTCCTTCGCCGAACTGGGCATTGGATTCCGGGTCAAAGGCACGCTCGCCCCTCCAAAACCCGAAGGTGTCCGCTGTGCGCTGTTTCACCGGTTGTCCCCGTTCCAGAAGCAGAGGGCGTAACCCCATCTGCGCCAGAAGGAGTGCAGCGAAATAGCCGCAGGGGCCAGCGCCGATCACTAGTGGCCGTTCCCACCCTCCACCCCCATCCTTGCGCAGGGGTGGCTGCACCACGAAGGCATAGCGTTCATCGGGAGTGGGGCGAAGGTGTCGTCCGTTGCTGAACCGCCGCAGGAGTTGGCTGCGCTGCCTTCCGCTCAGCTCCAGTTCGAGATCAAGGGCATACACCAGGGTGATCTCCTCCCTGTGTCGTGCATCCACGCTCTGTTTGACGATCTGATGAGCCAGCAGTGCGGCGGCAGGCAGATGGAGCCGGCTGCAGATGGCCTTCTCCAGCTCTGCTGGGGAATGGTCCAACGGCATCCTGAGCGAGAAAAGGCGCCAGCGCTCCCGGCTGAGGGGGGGGTGGGCTCTAGCGGCCAAGCTCACTCACCTTTTGCTTCAGCCGTCGTGCCACGACCCCCAAGGCGATGCGGAAGGCTTCCTCCAGGCGATGGATGGTTTCGTTTGGCTGTCCCGTTTCAGGCGTATGGATGCTCACAAGGAGACGGAAGGCTTCGCGCACATCGGCTTCTGAGGCCTCTGGTTCCAGACCCAGAGCTGAAAAAGCTCCCAGTTCTGCCAAAGAAGGAACCGTTCTGTTCCCCAGGGCAGCACATGGCATTTGTGCAGGCTGAAGGCTCTGCAGGAAGACCATCTGTCCCTTGCTGAGGGGGTCCCCCAGCAGGCGTTTCTGCTGGATCCATTCCTCGGCTGAATGGGCTGAGAGATTCAGGGGGTGGATGGTGCGATCCGGCAATCCTCGCAAGGGTTGCGCCACCTCCAGGTAGTGCCTGGCCTCCAGGAGGCCGAAATTGCGACACCGTCCGATCAGCACTGTGGCGGTGAAGCCAGAGATGACCTGCATCATCTGGAACAGGGGCTGCTGCCCGGGGCTCATCACTTCCACAAGCAGGCCACCGGACGCCACGGTGATGTCCAGTGTGGAGCGATTCGTCAAACGCCCCAGTGCCTGACCATTCACCACCAGCTCAAGAGCAGTCCCTGCTGGCACTCGGTCGATCCTTGTCACCCGGAGGCCGGAAGGCATGGATCCTGAAGGGAGAGCCGAAACGTTCCTCTCACCTTAAGTGTCTGGGCGGGATCTGGGACTCAAATTCTGCGATCCGCACCCGTGTTGGGAGCACTGCATCGGGATTCAGGCTGATCGAATCGATCCCCAGACCCACAAGAAAACGGGCGAAATCCGGATAGTCACTCGGGGCCTGACCGCAGATCCCGATCTTGCGGCCACAACGATGGGCTGTTTCGATCGCCATTTTGATCAGAGTTTTCACTGCGGGGTGCCGCTCATCAAAGAGATCGGCGATCAGTGCCGAATCCCGATCCAGCCCCAGGGTGAGCTGGGTGAGGTCGTTGGAGCCGATGGAAAATCCATCAAATCTCTCGGCAAAGGCTTCCGCAGCCACAACGTTGCTGGGGAGCTCACACATCACATAAACCTCGAGCCCGTCCTCTCCCCGCACCAAGCCCTGAGTGGCCATCTCCGCGAGCACCCGATCCGCCTCCTCCGGTGTTCGGCAGAAGGGCACCATGGCGATCACATTCTTCAACCCCATCCTCTCGCGGACCCTTCGCAGCGCCTGGCACTCCAAAGCAAAAGCCTCCCGGAAGGTGGGGGAGACATAGCGGGAAGCCCCCCGCCAGCCAATCATGGGATTTTCCTCAAGGGGTTCAAACACGGCACCGCCCAGAAGCCGCGCATATTCATTGCTCTTGAAATCGGAAAACCGAAGAATCACCGGCCTGGGATAAAACGCAGCCGCGATCCTGGCCATTCCCTGGCTGAGAAGATCAACGTAATACTCAGCGGGGGTTGCATGATGTCTGGTGAGCCTCTCAATCTCCAACCGTTCATCCGCGTTGCTGATTTGCTCTGGCTTCAACAGGGCAAGTGGATGGACCCGGATGTGGTTGGCGATAATGAATTCCAGCCGTGCCAGCCCCACGCCGTCGCAGGGGATGGCGGCCAGCTGAAAGGCTTCCTCTGGATTGCCCACATTCATCAACACCTGGGTTCTGGTTTGTGGCAGCTCATCCAGCCGTTGCTCGCTCACCTCAAAATCCAGGAGACCGGCATACACATGGCCCACATCACCTTCACAGCAACTCAAGGTGATCGCTTCGCCATCCTGAATGCGGGTGCTGCCCTCGCCGGTGCCGACGATGGCGGTGATGCCCATTTCCCGAGCAATGATCGCCGCATGACAGGTGCGCCCCCCCTGATCTGTCACCACCCCCCTGGCCTTCTTGAGGATGGGCTCCCAGTCTGGATCGGTGCGTCGGGTGATCAGTAAATCCCCGGACTGGAAGCGCTCGATCTCTGAAGGATCTGAGATCACCCGGGCTGGGCCGCTGCTCACGGAGGCACCGATGGCCCGTCCCGAGAGGATTGGTGTCTGTCCGCTGTTGTGCAGATGCCAGCTGCGCAGCACCGCACCACCCCGGCGAGACTCCACGGTTTCAGGGCGGGCCTGGAGAATGAAGAGTTCGCCGCTCAGGCCGTCCTTGGCCCATTCCAGGTCCATCGGGGTGGCCGTGCCCCGTTGCCTGCTGTAGTGCTCTTCGATCACACAGGCCCAACGGGCGAGGGTGAGGGCTTCCTCATCACTGATCGCAAACCGTTGCCTGTCTTCCTCTTGTACGGCTTCATTTTGCAGAGTCTTCCCCCCCTCTCCGTAAATCAGGCGGAGGGCCTTGCTGCCGAGGCGTCGGCTGAGAATCGGCGCGAAGCCGATCTTGAGTGTGGGCTTGTGAATCAGCCATTCATCGGGATTCACCGTTCCCTGCACGACGTTTTCCCCCAGTCCATAGGCGGCCGTGAGCAGCACCACATCCCTGAAGCCGCTCTCCGTATCCAGGGTGAACATCACCCCTGCAGCGGCGAGATCCGAGCGCACCATCTCCTGCACGCCGATGGAAAGCGCCACCTCCTGATGGCGGAAGCCATGGTGCTGGCGGTAGGAGATGGCCCGATCGTTGAACAGGGAGGCATAGCAGTTCTGCGCGGCCTTGAGTAGGGCGGCCTCCCCCTCCACATGGAGGAAGGTGTCCTGCTGGCCCGCAAAACTGGCTTCCGGAAGATCCTCCGCCGTGGCGCTGGACCGTACGGCAACAGCTGGCGGAGCTTCCCGCTCGGCGGCCATGGATCCGTAGGCCCCGAGGATGGCCTCCACCAGAACCGCCGGCAGCTTCGCCTGCAGCACCAACTCCCGACAGGCTTGCCCTGCAGCCTGAAGAGCCACCAGATCAGAGGCATCCAGGTTGGCCAGCCTCTCCTCTAGGGCGGATCCCAGGCCATTGGCTTCAAGAAACAGCCGATAGGCTGCCGCAGTAGTTGCAAACCCGTCGGGCACGCGCACCCCTTCGCTCCGCAGGGAACGGATCATCTCCCCGAGGGAGGCATTCTTTCCCCCCACTTCCGGGATGGAGGTCAAACCCACCTGAGCGAAGGGCACCACGAGCCGGTCAGTTGGAGAGGCATTAGGCATTCATCAGGTCTTGCCGCTGCCCTAACTCTGATGGGCAGCCGCCTCAATGACCAGCTCCTCACTCCTGGTCTGTCTTGTCCGTCTTGGCTGGATCCGATTCGGGCAGGAACTGGGCTAGAACCCCTGCACTCATCAGAACGGCCCCGAGCGTG
Source organism: Aphanothece sp. (assembly GCA_040375715.1). Lineage (GTDB taxonomy): Bacteria > Cyanobacteriota > Cyanobacteriia > PCC-6307 > Cyanobiaceae > Cyanobium. The sequence goes on along the minus strand of JBEIRX010000005.1, from coordinate 45,893 downwards.
ATGGCCAGTCCCTTGTTCTGGGCAGCGGGGCCATCCATCCAGGCCGCTGCGCTCAGAAACGCTCCTCCCAGCAGAAGGCTCGGCACCAGAACGATTCCCTTTGCCGTGCGATTCAGGCTCATCTGGATTGGGGGTTCATGGCGGGCTCTTTTCACAGGGCACAGCAGTGGCCAGACCATCGGCGACAAGGCCTTCGCCCAGATCCAGGCCTGTCCTGAGGATGCTCACCCGGGCCAGAAGAAGTCCATCCTGATCACCGATCGGCCGCAGGTTGACCCTGGTGCCCCGTGAACCGTGTTTCTGTAGCCAGCCAAGAGCTTCCTTGCTGCTTGCCTCGTCCACAGCCACACAGGCCAGGCGCACCCCATAGCTGCGGTTCTGATCACCGATCTGGAGCAGGGTGGCGTTGCGGATGCTGAGGATCTCTGCGGCCATGGCAGGAGGCGCCGCCAGGCCAACCACCCCAGCCCAGAGGAAAACAAGGGTCAACAGATGGAGCAGAAGCCTGGTGAGAGGCCCGGTTCGGGGGGCTGAAGGGAGATCGGCCGGAGAGAGGTGTTTCAGAGTTTGGCGCCGCAGCTTGGGCAAAAGTGATGGGCGCTGGCCGTGGTTTCGCCACAGGCGCCACACTGGCGCACCGTGTCGATGGCCAACTCCGGGTGGGAGGGCAGGCCAACCATCTGGGCGTTGCTGGCCCCTGGTGGAACCATGGGATAACAGTTTTCACCGCGCCGCACCCGCACGTCGATGAATACAGGACCTGGCTGGGCCAGGGCATGGGAGAGCTGCGGGATTAGATCAGCACGCTCGCTGATGTGGATGCCACGGACTCCAAAGGATTCCGCCAGGGCTGCGAAATCCGGCATGCCAGCCATCATTTCCGAAGCGGAATAGCGCTCGCTGTAGAAGCTTTCCTGCCATTGCCGCACCATGCCCTGCCAACCGTTGTTGAGCACCACCACCTTCACGGGCAGGCCGTACTGGCTCAAGGTGCCCAGTTCCTGGATATTCATCAGGATGCTGGCATCGCCGGCCACGCAAATCACCTGGGCCTCGGGCAGGGCGACTTGCACCCCCATCGCTGCGGGCATGCCGAACCCCATGGTGCCAAGGCCTGCGCTACTGATCCAGCGGCGGGGCCCTGTGGGGAGAAACTGGGCGGCCCACATCTGGTGCTGACCCACATCGGTGGTGATGAAGGCCTCGGGGGCCAGTTCCCGCAAGGCCACCACCACTTCCTGCGGCGCGATCTCCCCTTCCGGCGCCGGAACCACCAGGGGGTAATGGTGTTTCCAGAGGCCAATGCGGGCGAGCCAGCCATCTGTGCGCCCCTCCCCGGCCTCTCCCTCACTGAGAGCAAGCAGGCCCGTGAGAGCCGCCCTGACATCGGCGATGATCGGAACCTCTGGGACGCGGTTCTTGCCGACTTCCGCCGCATCGATATCGATGTGAATCACCTGGGCCCGGGTAGCGAAGCTATCCAGACGTCCTGTCACCCGGTCATCAAATCTGGCTCCCACGGCGATCAGGAGATCACATTCGGTTACGGCGAAATTCGCATAGGCGGTGCCGTGCATGCCCAGCATTCCCAGGGAGAGGGGCGCACGCTCATCGAAGGCACCCTTCCCCATCAAGGTGGTGGTTACGGGGATCTGGAAGCGTTCGGCCAGCCGGTGCACCTCTTTATGGGCACCGCTGCTCACCGCCCCTCCGCCCACATAGAGCAGTGGTCTATGAGCCTGGCGGATCAGGGCAAGCGCCTCCTCCAGGCGCTCGGCTTCAGGCTGGGGAGTGGCCTGGAATCCTGCAGGAATGGCTGACCCTGGAGCTACAGGGATGTAATCGAATTCCTCTGCCCCCACGTCCTTGGGCACGTCGATCAGTACGGGTCCGGGTCGGCCGGAGGCGGCGATCAGAAAGGCCTCCGCCACGATGCGGCCGATCTGGGCTGGATCCCTCACCACCCAGGAGTGCTTCACGATCGGAAGGGTGATGCCAAAAATATCGATTTCCTGGAAGGCATCGGTGCCGATGGCTGCCCTGGGGACCTGGCCTGTCACCACCACCAAGGGAACCGAATCCATGTAGGCGGTGGCGATTCCGGTGACGAGATTGGTGGCGCCGGGGCCTGAGGTTCCGAAACAGACGCCCACCTGCCCAGTGGCTCGGGCATAGGCATCGGCCGCGTGGGCGCCACCCTGCTCGTGCCTCACCAGGATGTGGCTCAACCAGCCCCTCTCTTCAGCCTTGTGCAGCTCGTGGTAGATCGGCAGGATTGCCCCACCCGGATAGCCGAAGATGTGCCGCACACCATGGCGGTGCAGGGCATCCATCAGGGCATATCCTCCGGTGACCCTCCGGGACCTTTCATCCTGAACCGTCAGGGCGCTGGTGGAGGGAGCCGCTGGGGTGGCCTGAAAGTCTGCAGCTTGGTTGGCTGGCGTGGGAGTGAGGGTCACAGCGGGCAGGCGGAACGACTGGGCGAAGAAGGGGGGAAACGGCTCTGACCTTGAGCAACGTCACCGGAACTGCCCAACATTAAGAGTCCTGCGCCCGGTTGGCTGCTGCTGGCGACGATCTGCGGCCATGGCCCGCAGAACCGCTGCCGGGTCCAGCCACCGCTGGCCATGGCGGAGGCCCCAGTGCAGATGGGGACCTGTGGTGCTGCCGCTCAGTCCCACATGGCCGATGGTCTGGCCCGTGCGGACCCGCTGACCGCGACGCAGCAGCACCGATCCGCTGCGGTACGCGTCTCCAGCCACGGCCCCGCCGAGGTGGCAGTAGAGATGCTCATAGGCCCCGGAGCGGATCACCAATCCATTGCCACAACTGGAATCCTGGAGCACTTCCACCAGGGTTCCACTCCACCAGCTCCGCACGGAGGATCCAAGGGGTGCGGCGATGTCAAGTCCGTAGTGCGGGCGCACCCCCCCGGTCACGGGATGGGCGCGAAGGCCGAAGGGGCTGGTGTATCCCGCGAAGCTGGCCACCGGAAAGCTGCCCTGGCCCCAACTGAGGGGTCTGTTGGCTCGGGAGGCAGGAGGCGTCGCCGTGAGCCCCACGAGCACGGCCAAGATGGCAGCCAGCCAGGGCTGATGCGCTGCAGAAGGGAGTCAGAGCAGGCCAATGGCATGAAGGGGGCCCTTTCCGCTGAGGAGTTCTAGAAGAAAGGCGGAGAAGCCGAGCATGGCCAGGCGGCCGTTCCACACTTCGGAACTGTTGTTCCATCCCCAGGCCCATCGGTCTTGGGGATAGAGCTTCACTTTCTTGGGCAGCTGGGCCGCCTGATCCAGATTCACCTCAGGCCCTTCCAGTGCATCCGACACCAGATCAGCCAGGCCGGAGATGAAGGCGCCATCTGTGTTCAGAGCAGGTACCCGGAGGAAGTTGGCGACGCCTGCCTCATGGGCGATCTCGGCATATTCCAGATCGATTTCCTCAAGGGTTTCGATGTGTTCGCTCACGAAACTGATGGGAACGACCACGAGATCCTTCACGCCGCTCTGACCGAGTTCCCGAAGCGCATCCTCGGTGTAGGGCTTCAGCCACTCCACAGGACCCACCCGGCTTTGATAGGCGAGCGTGTAGGGGTTGGCCTGTTCCAGTTTCTTCTGCAGCTCGGCCATGATCAGGCGCGTGCAGGCTTCGATCTCCCGCTGGTAGGGATCCCCGGCTTCATCCACATAGCTCTTCGGCACCCCGTGGGCACTGAAAAACACATGGGCTGCGCTGGGATCATCTGCTTCCCTGATGCTCTGGGCAATGAGGCCCACCATGGCTCCGATGTATCCGGGATGGTCGTACCAACTTCGGATGCAGCGGATCGGGAGCTTGCTGAACTCAGGATCGGCCTCACGAAGACGTTGCAGTTCCCGGAAGCTGGAACCACTGGTGCTGATTGAGAACTGGGGGTAGAGCGGCAACACCACCACTTCATCCATGGCATCCGCTTTGATGTCTGCCACAGCAGACTCGGTGAAGGGATGCCAATAGCGCATGGCCACGTAGGTCGTGGCATCGATGCTGCGCTGACGCAGCAGGCTCTGAAGTTCCCTGGCCTGATGCTCCGTGATGCGCCGCAGGGGGGAGCCTCCACCGATGGCTCGGTAGGCATCCTGGGATTTGCTGCTGCGCAGAGTGCTCACCAACCAGGCCAGGGGCCGCTGCAGGACCGGGATCGGCAGGCGAATGATCTCGGGGTCTGAGAAGAGGTTGTACAGAAAGGGGGCGACATCCTGAATCCGCTCGGGGCCGCCGAGATTCAGCAGCAACACCCCGACCTTTGCCATGTCCTGCCCTCCGCACCAGCAGGGGGAGCGTAACGCCAGGACGGGGTCTGATGGCGTTCACCACTGGCCAGTAAGCCCCTGTCGCGGTACCTTCCGCTGTCGGTATTCGCACATTGACCGGTGCCATGGCCGAACCCCACCCGGGGGCCGCTACGAGCTCCAGAAACGGCAGCAAAGAGGCTGAGTCGGAGGCAGTGAGGACTGCCGTTGCCCTGGCGAATCAGTCCCTGGCCCTTACAGGCACCTCCTGGCGACTCGAACTGCGGGGACACAGGCTGGGTCTGCGGGGCCCCTTACCTCCCCGTGAAGGGTCCGGCACGGGCCCCACCCGTATCCAACGCCTGAGCCTGGGGCTGGTGGCAAGTGAAGCCGCCATTGGGGAGGCCCTCGCCAGCCTGCAGCGGGTGCAGGAGCAGTTGCGACTGGGGACCTTCCGCTGGCAGACCTGGCAGCGAGGGGGCTCCGCTGCGGTCCACCCGGGGACGCATCCAGGGGTCCCCCCCACAACGGGAAGGAAGACGCCTGTGCCTCCTCTGGAAGAAGCCCTGGCCTCCTTCCAGGAGGCCTTCCAGCGAGACCCCCGGCGGCGGCGTTCTCCTGCAGGGGCTCGGAGCACCTGGCGATCGGCCTACCAGCCCTATCTGCGACGGTTGCTGGCCATGGGTGGGCCGTTGCATCGGGAGCTGGATGCCGATCTCCTTGTGAATGTTTTGGACAGCTACCCCGTGGCCAGTCGCAGCCGCCAGCAATGCGCCATTGTGCTGGGTGCCTTGGCCAGGCATCAGGATCTGGCGCTCCCTTCCGAGTGGCAGGAGCTGGGCAGGGGATATGGCCTCCATGCCGCCCGTTTTCGGCCCCTGCCGAGCGACCAGCGGATTCTCCAGCTCCATGAGCAGATTCCCAACGCTGGCTGGCGCTTGGTGTATGGCCTGATGGCCACCTATGGCCTGCGAAACCATGAGGTGTTCTTCTGCGATTTCTCCGCCCTGGCCCCGGGGGGGGACAGGGTGGTGCGGGTGCTCCCCACAAGCAAGACCGGCGAACATCAGGTGTGGCCATTTCAGCCGGAGTGGGTGGATCACTTCTGCCTCGAGGAGCTGGCAAGAGATCCCAGGGCTCTCCCGACCGTCAACACCGATCTGCGCCAAACATCCCTCCAGAGCGTGGGCCAGCGGGTGTCCGAGCAATTTCGCCGCTATCACCTGCCCCTCACCCCCTACGACCTTCGCCATGCCTGGGCGGTGCGCACCATCCACATCGGGCTCCCTGACACGGTGGCTTCCCGGATGATGGGCCACTCCGTGGCGATTCACACCCGCACTTATCACCACTGGATCACCCGCAGGGATCAGCAACAGGCGGTGGATGCGGCCCTCTCTCGCCGACAGGCCGGCTGAAAGCACAGGCAAAGTGGTTGCGTCTGGATAAAGGGCCATGGATCCAACGTCTGCATCCCCTGGGGACCTTTCACTGGATGAGGCCTCACTGGATGAGGTCGCGGCAGAACTGGGTCAGGGGGGGCTGAGCGTGCCGGAACGGGACAGTGCGGCTTATCAGCGGCGCATGGAACGCCGGCGAGAGGTGCAGCAGAAGCGCCTGGATGCGCGCCAGCTGGAGAAAGGCCTGGTGCTGGTGTTCACCGGCGATGGCAAGGGAAAGACCACAGCGGCCCTGGGCCTGGTGCTGCGCATGCTCGGCCATGGCGAACGGGTCTCCGTCGTGCAGTTCATCAAGGGGGGCTGGCAGCCGGGGGAGGTGGCTGCGCTGCGCCGCTTCGGAGACGACCTTCACTTTCAGGCGCTGGGTGAGGGATTCACTTGGGAAACCCAGGACCGTGAACGGGACCTGAGGGCCGTGGCCAGGGCCTGGGAGCGAGCCCTGGGCTATCTCCAGGATCCCGCTTGGAAGCTGGTGGTTCTCGATGAAGTGAATGTGGCGCTGAAGCTCGGCTACCTCTCAATGGCTGAGCTGATGACAGGCCTTCAGGCCCGTCCTCCCCTCACCCATGTGGCGCTGACGGGCCGCGGCGCCCCTGCGGAGCTGATCGCCTCCGCCGACCTGGTGACGGAGATGCGACTGGTGCGACATCCCTTCCGGGAACAAGGCGTTCGCGCCCAGCGCGGCATCGAGTTTTAGCTGGCGGGTGGGACCGTCTGCTGGGGACTTGCTACTGTTCGGCCGGATTGTCCTCCCCGGGTTGGCTCACTGGAATGACCCCCTATCGGCGTGTATTGCTCAAACTCAGCGGCGAGGCGCTGATGGGAGGTCAGGGGTATGGCATTGATCCGGCCATTGTCCAATCGATTGCCTCGGATGTGGCGGACGTTGTGGCCGCAGGCACCCAATTGGCCATTGTGGTTGGGGGCGGCAACATCTTTCGCGGTCTAAAAGGTTCGGCGGCGGGGATGGACCGTGCAACGGCTGATTATGTGGGCATGCTGGCAACAGTGATGAATGCCATCACCTTGCAGGACGGCCTTGAACGTGCCGGGGTGCCCACCCGTGTTCAGAGTGCGATTTCCATGCAGGAAGTGGCGGAGCCCTATATTCGACGGCGTGCCATTCGTCATCTTGAAAAAGGCAGGGTGGTGATCTTCGCAGCCGGTTGCGGCAATCCGTTCTTCACCACGGATACAACGGCTGCTCTTCGAGCCGCAGAGATCAATGCAGATGTTGTCTTCAAGGCAACAAAAGTTGATGGTGTCTACAACAAGGACCCGGCGCTTCATTCCGATGCCACCCGCTATCAAACGCTGACGTTCATGGATGTTCTAAGCGGGGAGCTTGAGGTCATGGATGGTACGGCCATCGCTCTCTGCAAGGATAATTCCATTCCAATTGTGGTATTTGATCTGTTTGGCCGCGGCAACATCAGCCGTGCCGTCGGGGGTGAGTCTATTGGCACTCGTATTGCATCCTCTCTTTAGTTTTTTGGATGTCTTCTATGGATCTCGAAACAAGTATGCGCAAATCGGTTGAGGCAACCCAGCGCAATTTCAATACGATTCGCACCGGACGCGCCAATCCTTCCCTTCTGGATAAGGTGGTGGTTGAATACTATGGCGCCGAAACAGCGCTGAAGTCTCTGGCCACCATTTCTACGCCCGATTCCCAGACCATTCAGATCCAGCCCTTTGATGCTGGATCAGTCGCGCAAATTGAAAAAGCCATCGCCATGAGTGATCTTGGTCTGACGCCCAATAATGACGGGAAGTTGATCCGCATCAATATTCCTCCTCTCACGGAAGATCGCCGCAAAGACCTCTGCAAGGTGGCAGCAAAATATGCTGAAGAAGGCAAGGTCTCCTTGCGAAACCTCCGCCGTGAAGCCATTGATCGAATAAAGAAACAAGAGAAAGATGGTGATCTTTCAGAAGATCAATCCCGGGATGAACAGGATAGGGTCCAGAAGGTGACGGATCGCTTCATTGTCGAACTTGAGAAGCACCTTGCGCAGAAAGAAGCCGAGATCCTCAAGGTTTAATCTGCTTTAAGCAGACTTGATTTGCCGATGCCTCCAGCCGACACCATTGTGATTGGGGCTGGGCCGGCCGGTGCCTCTGCGGCCTTCCATCTGGCCCACCGAGGTCGAGACGTGGTGCTTCTGGAGCGGGAGTCTCCCGGTAGAAGCAAACCCTGTGGGGGCGGCATGGCAGCCTCCGTGCAGCGGTGGTTTCCCTTTGACCTCTCGCCGGTGGTTGATCAGGTGATCAGGCAGGTGCGGTTCACCTGGATGCTTGAGGATCCGGTGTTGGCCAACCTGCCGGGAGAAGCTCCGTTCTGGATCGTGCGCCGCTCCAAGCTGGATGCTTTCCTGGCGGAGCGGGCTGCTGAGGCTGGTGCCACCCTCCGCCACTCCACGGCTGTGCAGACCGTGCAACGGGAGGGTGGGCTCTGGCAGGTGGCTGACAACAACGGTGAGCTTTGGCAGGCCCGTAGCCTTCTCATTGCGGACGGATCCTCTTCCATGCTGGCCAGCCGTCTTGGTCTCGGTCCGCCCCGGCCCCGCTTCGCCTCCACCCTCTCGGTGGAGGTGGACTGCTCACTGCTGGAGTCGGGAGTGGCCTACTTTGATTTCGGTTCCGTGCCCCAGGGGTTTTGCTGGGCCTTTCCCCGTGAGCACGGCTACAGCATTGGGGTTGGTACCTTCATCGGGCAGGAGGATGTGGATGGCGAGGGCGTGCTTCAGCGCCTGCTTCCTTCCCTGGGATTGGCGAAGGATGCAGGGTTGCGGCGGCCGTTCCGTCTGAGGGTCTGGGATGGGCATCATCCCTTGGATGGTCCAGGAATTGTGGCGGCAGGGGATGCGGCTTCACTTTGTGATCCCTTTCTTGCAGAGGGGTTGCGACCTGCCCTGATGAGTGGTTGCCAGGCAGCTTCGGCGCTGGACGCCTGGTTGGATGGTGATGCCCAGGCCCTGAAGGGGTACACCGCCACCATGCGCAGAGACTGGGGGGATTCGATGGCTTGGGGCAAACGGATCGCCCAGGTGTTTTATCGCTTACCCCGTGTGGGCTATCAACTTGGAGTCAAGCGGCCAACTGCTCCCCAGCGAATCGCCCAGATCCTTTCCGGCGAGATGGGCTATGGCGATATAGCCCAACGGGTGATCAAGCGTCTCCTTTTTCAGCGGGGATAACTGGTGCGGTCACACCCCTTGAGATCCCGCAACCGCTGATCAATGGAGCCGAGTAATTCGATGGCAAACATTGGCGATTCCTGCACGGCAAAGAGAAATTTTTCCTTGTTCATCACCAGCAGCTTGCAATCCGTGCGGGCCACAGCGTTGCCAAAGCGGCGATGCTCCGGTGTGACCAGGGCCCCCGCACCAAACACATCACCTGCTTCGATGCGTTCATGGCCGTTCTCCCCATCCCAAGTGAGATCCACACTCCCTTCGAGGAGGCCGAACATGCAGTCGCCCGGCTCTCCTGATTTGAACACCATGCTCCCTGCTGGCACCCGAATCACCTCTCCCGATGTGGCCAGGGCACGCATCGTATCCAGAGCGTTCATCGCTCACGATCCATCAACTGATCCAACCTAGGGCCCGATGAGGAATCTGGCTGCAATCAGCGTCTTACGGAAAGTGCAGCTCCGAGGCCACCTCGCACATCTTCGGGAGCCAAGCGACCGTCCTGATCGGTGTCGAGAGCATCGAAGACCGCATCGCTGCCGAGCCACTCCTCACGGGTGATGCAGCCGTCGCCGTCGAGATCATTCAGAAGGAAAATCTCATGCACGGCATGGGTGAACGCCGCTTTCCCTTCAAGGGAAGCCAGTCGGTGTGCAAGCTGAACCTCAAGGGTTTCAATGGCTTTGGAGAAACCGCGGATTCCCTCGTCCAGTTTTTCCGAAGCCATTTTATCTTCTGCCATCATGCTTTTAAACAGGTCATGATCGATGTGAATCTTTTCTGAGGTGCTACCTGGATTCTCCCGATTTAGTTTGCGAATCAGAGAATCTTCTTTACTGCGTAACTGCTCCATTAACGCTGGAGAAATTGTCAGCAGGTCGCAACCAGCCAATTCAATGATCTCATCCAGGTTGCGAAAACTCGCTCCCATGACTTCAGTTTTGTAGCCGTAGGTTTTAAAATAATTGAAGATTTTTGTCACCGACAGCACGCCGGGATCTTCCGGTCCGGGATAGCTCTCTCGTCCCGTGGAGGCTTTATACCAATCCAGAATGCGCCCCACAAAAGGCGAGATGAGGGTCACTCCTGCCTCTGCGCAGGCTACAGCCTGTGCAAATCCGAACAGCAGGGTGAGGTTGCAGTGGATTCCTTCCTGCTCCAAGCGCTCCGCAGCCCGAATCCCTTCCCAGGTGGAGGCGATCTTGATCAGCACTCTCTCTCGGCCCACCCCAGCGTGCTCGTAGAGCCCGATGAGCTTGCGCGCTTTCGCAATGGTGGCCTCCGTGTCGTAGCTCAGGCGGGCATCCACTTCTGTGGACACACGTCCAGGCACGATGCGAAGAATTTCCTTGCCGAAGGTCACACTGATCTCATCCAGTGCCTCCGCGACGACCTCTTCCACCGGTGCGCTCTCCCCCATCACAACTCGCGATTCACTCAGAGAGCGATCAATCAGGCTCTGATAAGTGGGAATCTGAGCAGCGGCCAGAATGAGAGAGGGGTTGGTCGTTGCGTCTCGGGGTGTGAATTGGCGGATCGCTTCGATATCGCCGGTGTCGGCCACCACAACCGTCATGGTTGCCAGTTGATCAAGCAGATTGGTCATTGGGTCGTGCGCCCTGAAACCGTCTGTTCAAGCTAACCGTGGCACGGTCTTGCACCAGCCGTGGACCCCGGGCTTGTGGGAATCCATACAAGAGGATCCTTCATGCGCCATCAGACTTGGGGACGCAGCGCCTGGGGTTTCGGGATGATCCTCTCGGGCCTGGATGGGGGAATTTTTTCCAGCACAATCAGAGCCTCAACAATCTGTCGAGCCACCGGTAGGGCCACGGTGGAACCATAGGCATTGCCCCCCTGGGGCTCGTCCATCACCACCAGCACCACATAACGAGGTTTCTCCACCGGGAGAATGGCCACAAAGCTGGTGATCCTCGCTCCGGGAATGTAGACACCATTCTGGGCTTTCTGAGCTGTGCCGGTCTTTCCGCCGATCCTGTAGCCGGGAATCTTGATGCCTTTGCCGGTCCCTTTCTCCACCACCGTTTCCATCCAGTTCACCACTTGCTGGGTGACCTTCGGATCCAGCAGCTGAACGCCTGCCTGGGCTGGAGAGCTGGCCAGACCCTCACCGGAGCGGAGTCCACGGGTGATGTGGGGGCTCACGAGGCGGCCGCCATTGGCAAGCATTCCGTGCAACTGCACCAGCTTGAGGGGAGTGAGTGAGAAGCCCTGGCCAAATGCCGCCGTGGCGGGTTCAATAGCGCCAGAGGTGAATTCCTCGCGGGATTTCAACTGCCCGGCCACCGCACCTGGCAGATCGGTGTCAGGAATGTCACTGATGCCGATGGTATTCAGCCACCGCCAGAAGGTTTCCCGTTTGAGATGGCGCATTGCATCCACCATGCCCACGTTGCTGGACACCTGCAGCACCGTTGGGAAGTCAATCACCCCATTGGCCCGGCGATCAGCATTGAAGATCGGCCAGCCTCCAATCATCAGCTGGCCGCTGTCATGAACCGTGCCGTTTGGATCGATCGCCTTTTCCTGAAGGGCAATGGCCAGGTTGATGGGCTTGAAGGTTGACCCAGGCTCGTAGAGGTCCTGAACGGACCACTCACGGAACGATCCTGGATTGAAATCCCAATAGCGATTGGGGTCGTAGGTGGGAGTGGAGGCCAGAGCGAGCAATTCGCCTGTTTGCGCATCCATCACCAAGGCCACGCCCCGTTTGGCATTCCATTGCTTCATCTGTTTGCCCACGGCTTGCTGGGCAACCTGTTGCAAGCGGGCATCGAGGGTGAGTTGGAGGCGCAGGTCGTCTCCATAGAGTGATCCTGCCTGGATGCCATCCGGGAGTGGGGTGCCGTCACCCCCTCTGCGCATGCTGAACGTGGTTTCCTGGCGTTTCAGATCCTGATCACGGCTCTGTTCCAATCCCGCCTGGGGAATCCGATCCAGGTTGAGAAAGCCAACAACGTTGGAGAAGAGGGATCCCTGGGGATAGATCCGCTGGGGATAGGCCTCGAGATCCAGTCCACTGATCTGAAGGCGCTTCACCCGCTCTGCGGTCTCCGGATCAAGGTTGGTGGCCAATTTCACGCCGCTTTTGCGAGACCCGATGGACTGGAGCAGCTCAGATTCAGGCCTGGCAAGGACCTCGGCCAGCCTGGACACCACCTCCTGGGGGCGGCGCCTGATCTCAGCGTCGTCTCCGAAGAAGCTGAAATACCGGGGATGGGCCCAGAGGGTGAAGCGCTCCTCGTCGATGGCGACCATGCGTCCTGCACGATCGACAATGGTGCGCCTGGTCCCGAGAGGTTTGATGGCCTGGGTCTGGATCTGTCGGGCCTTGCTCTGCAAGGCATCGGCCTGAATGATCTGAAGCCATACGAGCCTCATACCGAGACCACTCAAGGCCAGGCAAAGGAGTCCGTAGACCCACAGCAGGCGTCGTGAGGGGGAGGGCTGCAGTGGCACCACGTTGCGGCCATGTCCCCTGGGACGGCCATTGCCACCAGCCACCCTACGTTCGGCCGTCCCCGGCCGTCCGGGGGGATGACGACCGGTGGTGGGCGGCTCCATCAATAGCCAGCTGGTAGGGGTGGAAGGGTGGTTGCGTTCGCACGGCCGGTCATCAGGCCGGCCAGCAGAGGCACCGAAACGTTGGGCGCGGGAGAGGCCTTGGGGGCCGGCAGATGAATCAGATTCTCGCTGCTGGTGGGCCTCAGCTGAGCGGGATTTCGCATGGAGGTGATGTGGTGTTGCTCCAGGACCGCTGCCGATTCATGAAGACGATGCTCCAGCACCTTGGTGGCCTCCAGCTGGGCATAGTTGGCAGCCCACTGATTTTGCCAGTGCAGGGTGAGGGCACTTAATCCCACCAGGGAAAAACCCAGGCCAATCAGCGCACCGGAGGAGAGCCTGTGAAGGCTGGCCAGAAGAGGGGATTGTCTTTCAACCCTCTGACCGCTGAGGGACCCCTGGATCAGTTGTAGGGAGGATTCCGAGAGAGGAGCTGGCGCCGCATGTCGACGGACGGGCCGCCTTCTCCCCGCACGGGACCTGCGCTCCGGAACACCGGTTGGGAAGGAAGAAGGAGACGGCGTGGCGACCAATGCAGGTCCAGAAGCTGGATAAGTGAACCATCCCCGGGCCTTCTGGGCAAGGAGGGGTCTCAGCCCGCAAGAAGGACAAGGTTCAGGAAGGTGAGGCCGTTCCAGAGAGCATGCAGACACACGCAGGCCCCCAGCCTTCCGCTCTGCCAGCGCAGCAGCCCCAGCCCGATCCCCAGGACCGTGAGGGGCAGGAGTTCTCCCAGGCTCAGATGGGCCAGGGCAAAGAGCAGGGCGCTGATCAGAACGGCGCCGATGGCCCCCATGTGGCGTCCCAGAACCGGAAGCAATACCCCACGGAACAGGGTTTCCTCAAACAACGGCGCCAGCACGATGGCGGTGAGAGCAAAGGCGAGCAGCGCCAAGCCATCAGAACTGGAGAGCACCATCTCCAGCAGGGGATTGCTGCCACCAGGGTCGGCCCAAACGAGGTGCAGCAACCAGCTGGCGAGGGCCACTAGGGGGAGGACCATCAGGAACAGCCGGAAGGCCGGCAGCAGCACGGCCCCGGGGGGGCGCCAGCCCCACTGCAACCACCCACCCCTGGGCCTCTCTTGCTGCCGCGGCAACAACAGAGCCAAAAGGACCAGGGGAGCCAACATGAGCATGAAATAGGTGCTGAGAACTTCCATCCCCTGTCGAGCAGTGGCCGAGAGATTCCAGGAGTTGATCAGTCGCACCAGACTGCCCTGGGTGATCGCCGGCAGCAGAACCTCGCCCAGCAGCACAAAGCCGCCTGCGATTAAGAGGGTGGCATCCACCAGGGAGAGCGGTGGGCCCATCAGTGGAGGAGGGCTCGGCAGACGCCCGCGCCGAAGCAGCCAAAGCTGATGGATGAGCAACCCGGCTCCCGCCACCATCAAGAGTGCTGGCAGCACGGTGAGCGCCAGTAGGCGAAGCACAAGTGCAGGGCCCAGCCGGCTCACCGGACAACTGCTGGCAGGCCCTCCGAGCTGCTCGCAGCTCAACTGAGCCAGGAGTGTCTCTTCTCCCCAGGGTTTCATCAGTTCCTGCTGCTGCTTGGGGGGCACATCCGCCTTCCCTTCCAGGGCAAGCAGCAGCGGTCGGCGGCGTGCATCTACCTGGGTGGAAAGTTCCGCCAGCGTCCTGTCGTCCGAGCTGCTGCCTCGGGTCGCCCTGTCCCGCTGCAGCAGGGTTAGTTCCAGCCTCTGGGCAGCCGTTGGCGGCATGGACGGATCCTTCTTCTGTTTCTCCAGGGCCTGCAGCAGAACCCCCCGGGGGTCGTCTCCCACGAGGGCGGGCCGCAGTGAAGGGGGAAGGGCATCGGCGGCCAGGGCGCTTAATTCCATCTGACGGATGTCAAGGGCGCTCACCAGCGAGGGACGGCTGAGGCTGTCCTGCAGTCCGCTGAACCAGATCAAGCCACTCAGGCTCAGGGCCAGCAGGGCCAGCAGACCTTTCCACCCCCTGGCGCCTTCCCAAGGAGAAGGGGCCTCGGGCCTTGGGTTGGTCAGGTTGGGCGCGGAAGGAGCCTGACCAGCCACTGGGTGTTGCCTGAGGAATGAAAGGATTCTGGTCCCATACAGTTGCCCTTGTCTGACCTCCACTGGCTGTGCCCCTCCGCCTTGTGCTCGTGCGTCATGGGTTGAGCACCTTCAATCTCGAGCAGAGGATTCAGGGTTGCGATGATCTCTCCGCTCTGGCACCCGAGGGGCTGGAGCAGGCCAGACGCACAGGCTTGGCTCTGCAGGATGTGCCCTTCGCCAAGGCCTACAGCTCTCCCCTCTCCCGCGCCAGGGAGACAGCTCTGGCCCTCCTTGACGCCGCCGGGAGCAGTCTCCCCCTTGAGTTCGATGAGGATCTGCGGGAGGTGGATCTGGGGCCCTGGAGTGGCCTTCGCCGTCAGGAGGTGACGACCCGCTTTCCGGAGCAGGCGCGCACCTGGCAACGGGCTCCTGAGACCCTCGAGCTAGAGAGGGCGGATGGCACACGTTTCCTTCCCCTGATGGAGTTGATGGAGCAGGCGGAGCGCTTTGCCACCCGTCTGCGCGCCACCCATGCCCATGCCCTTGACCCGGCTCAGCATGAGAGTGTGTTGGTGGTGGGTCACAACGCCATCCTCCGGGCGATCGTCCTGCAGCTTCTGGGCCTGGAGGCCTTCGCATTCCGGAGGTTGCGCATGGACAACGCCTCGGTCTCGGTGCTCAATCTCAGCCAGGATGAGCTTGGCGGAGCCGCTGTTCAGCTGGAATCCCTGAACAATTCCACCCATCTCGGGGAGGGTTTGCCACCCGCAGCCGGACCTCGTTTGTTACTGGTGCGGCATGGGGAAACGGACTGGAACAAGGAGGGGCGCTTTCAGGGGCAGATCGACATTCCCCTGAATGCCAATGGTCAGGTTCAGGCCCGGGCCGCCAGCGCGTTCCTCGCCCCTGTGGCCATCCAGAGGGCCTACAGCAGCAGTATGGCCCGCCCCCGTCAGACCGCCGAGGTGATTCTGGAGAGCCATCCAGATGTTCCCCTCATCACCACATCCGGTCTCATGGAGATCGGCCATGGCCGCTGGGAGGGATGCCTGGAGCAGGACATCGCAGCGGAATGGCCTGATCTCCTGGATGACTGGAAACGGTCCCCCCATACCGTCACCATGCCTGATGGGGAAACGCTCCAGGAGGTGTGGGACCGCTCGTTGGCCACCTGGCAGACGATCGTGCGTGGCCTGGATGATGGGGAAACGGCTCTCGTGGTGGCCCACGATGCCGTCAACAAGACGATCCTTTGCGCTCTGCTCGGGCTTTCCCCTGCGGACATCTGGACGGTGAAACAGGGCAACGGAGGTGTGAGCGTGGTGGACTATCCGCGAGGTCGGGATGCCCCCGTGGTGAGCTGCCTCAATCTCACTGGCCATCTCGGCGGCGTGCTGGACCGCACCGCCGCAGGGGCCCTCTGAACTGATGTTCTGACCTGATGGCTGCCACTCCTCTCCTTCTGCGTCAGGTGCAAGTGCTTGAGGGGCCCGGAGAGGCGGCCGCCCGGCGGGATGTCTGGATCAACGGCCGGCAGCTGCTGGGATGGGAGGCCGTTCCATCCCCGTTGCCTACAGACCGGGAGATTCAGGAGCTGGACGCCCGGCATCTCTGGCTGGCTCCTCCTCTGGTGGATCCCCACAGTGAGCTGGAGGATCCCTGGCTGGGGCGTTCCGAGACCCTGGACAGCCTTTGCCATGCTGCAGCCATCGGCGGTTACGGAACCGTTGCCCTTCTTCCTTGGGCCAGGCCCTGGAGAGATCGCCCCGAAAGGCTGCAGCTGGTGTGGAAGGATCCCTGCCGCCTTCTCCTCTGGGGAAGTTTCACCGCCGATGGGCTGGAGGAAAACCTTGCGCTCCATGCCGAGCAGATTCAGGCCGGAGCGCTGGGCCTTGCCGGTTCCGACCACCTCCCTCCCCTAGCTCTTCTGGAAAAGGGCCTCCGCCTGGGTGAGATGGGAACCCGCCCTGTGCTGCTGGCTCCGCGGGACCCTTCACTGGCTCAGGACGGTTTTGTCAGAGAGAGGGTGGAGTCGCTGCGTGCAGGCTGGCCGACCGATCCGGTGCTCAGTGAAACCCTTCCTCTGCAGACCCTTCTCAGCCTGAAGGCCACCCATCGTGCCTTCCAGTTGCGATTGATGAATCTCTCCACCGTGGAAGCGCTCGCCCTCCTGCGCAGCCATTCCGATCCACCTCCAGCCAGCGTCTGCTGGTGGCATCTGCTGGCGGATAGCGGCAGCCTGCATCCGGCCGATGAAGGCTGGCGGATGGTGCCATCCCTCGGCGCGCCAGAGGACCGCGAGGCTCTCATCGCGGCCCTCAGCCAGGGGCTTCTCACTGCAGTGGCGGTGCACCATCAGCCCCTGGATGCGGAAGAACAGCTGCTGCCTTTGGATCAACGCAAATCCGGCATGGCTGGCCATGGCCTCGCCTTGTCGATGCTCTGGCGGGAATTGGTGGGCCAGAGGGGCTGGTCTGCCGAGGAGCTCTGGCAGGTGCTCTGCTGGGGACCCTCTCGCTACCTGGATCTACCGCTGGAGCGGCTTGTCCCGCCTACGGACCGTTGGATTCTGTGGGATCCAACCCGCCCCTGGCCTGAAGCCGTCCGGCAGAGAGGTTCACTGGCCGCCAATGTCCCCTCACTCCCAGCTGATGGCTTGCGTGGACGGGTCATGGCTTCGGGTTTGCTGCCCCTGGAGCAGTGGCCCCTTGCAGAGAACCTGCCGTGCTGAAGGGAAAGAATCGCCAGAAGGCCCTGCCAATGATTTCCTTCTGAGGCAGGAACGGCCCGCCGGGCCAGAACCGGGCATCCCAACTGTTGGCTCGATTGTCCCCCAACACCAGCACAGTGTCCCGGGGAACCACCACATCCAGGGTGGGGCAGGGACCCATCCCCCGCGCATCCACAGGGCAGGTGTTGCTTACATAGGGCTCTGGGAGAGGTTGGCCATTCACCCTCACGCGTCCTCTGGGATCCACGGCGATCCTGTCTCCTGGAAGACCGATGACGCGTTTGATGTAGGCATCACAGGCTGGCTCCTGCAATCCCAGCAGGGGGCCGACCAGGGGGATGTTCACCACAGCGCAGCCCAGGGGACCCGGCCGATGCTGGGCTGCCAGAACCCTGTCGAAGTGGTGGGGCGCATGGAATACCACGATTTCCCCTCGCTTCGGAGGCCGACTTCGATAAGAGAGCTTCTCCACCAGCAGCCGATCCTGCAGTTGCAGGCCAGGCAGCATCGATCCGGAGGGGATGTAGCGCGCCTCAACAAGGAACTGGCGGATCCCCAGGGCCACTGCCAGGGTGAGCAGGATGCTGCGCCAGAACGCCCAGGGATCTTCCCCTTCTGTGGAGGGCGTTCTTCCCTCTCGTTTGGTATCGACGGTTGTTCGCAGGGAGGGGTGCTTGCGTTTGTGACTGCTCAAAATGATGTGCTGCTCAAATGTGATGGTCGGCCTGTGACTCGGGTCCCGCAGTGCCCCTGAACAGGAGGCAGATTAGTCTCACACCCGCAAGCGCAGCATGGCGCGCCCCCGTTGGCATGAGGCTCTCTCACCGCCAGGGAACAGAATCTGGAAGAACTGGGACCGTTTCGTCGCCCTGTGGGCCGCCCTGAATCTGGTCTGGGTGGCCGTGGATCTCACCTATGTCCCCCTGCGGCCCTTCTGGATGGAGCGCAACCTCCATCCCATCCCCCCCATGCCTCTGGTGGTGCCCCTGCCGCTTCTGCCGGACATCACACCATGGATGGATCCTCTTAAGGGCATCGAACCCCACAGAGAAACCCAGGCCTTCACTGCTGAATTCGCTCGTCTTGATGCCGTGATGGCTGGCCACCGGCCTGGTGTTCCCCTTACCCCGGTGCAGCAGCAGACCCTGCAACGCATGGTGCAGCTCAGTCATCAGATGGTGGATACGGATCCCTTTCAGGCGACCGCCGGCTCCGGCACTCTGGAGAAGATCAAGAACCGTCTGCGGCAGCGTGCCGGCAGCGATTCCTCCAAGGAGGCGGCTCGTCTTCTCCTCAGTCCGACATGGCTGAGCTCCCATTCCTGGGAGGGGGAGCAGGAGTTCTGGAAGCAACAGGTGCTCCCCCTGGTGGAGCGCAACTACTGGCGTTCGATCGACGAGAACGGCCGTCCCACGGATCACTTCTGGCGGGTCGATCTTCTGTTGTTCCAGAGTGTTTTTCTTCTGGATATTCTGCTGAGGGCCATTCGCCTTCGCCGCAGACTGCCGGGGCTCAGCTGGAGGGATGCTTTCCTGAGGCGCTGGATCGACCTGCCCCTCTTTCTCCCCTTTTGGCGCTGGCTGCGGCTGATCCCGGTACTGGAACGCCTTCAGGGGGCAGGGCTGGTCAACCTTGAGCCCCTGAGGGCGGTGATCAGCCGGGGGGTTGTGGCTCTGCTGGCCCTGGAACTCTTTGAGGTGTTCGCGCTCCAGATCATGGATGGCTTGCAGGAGCAGGTGCGTTCCACCCGCTGGCCCATGCGCCTCAGGGCTCTCCGCAGCCATCAGACCGTGATCAGCCAAGAGGAGCGGGAGCTGGTGGAGCTCGTTCGGCTCTGGGCGCCCCTTCTGTTGGTTCAGGTTGTGCCCAGGCTGGCCCCGGAACTGCAGGGTGTGCTCGGCCATGCCATGCAGCAAAGCCTGCAACGCACACTGGTGCCCTCTCCTTTGCGGCAGCTGCAACCTCTTCTTGAGGTGGAGCAGGGCTTCAGCCGGCAGTTGGCACAAGGGGTGGTTGAGAGTCTCCTGGATCTTTCCAGAAGCGCTGGGGCTCGGCTTGGCCAGCGGGACGATGAGCAACTCAGGTTGCTGCAGCACTTCATCGACCGCTTCTGGGAGGAACTGGCCCTTGCATTGGAGCAGGGCCCCACTCTTGGGCGTTCCCAGGATCTCCTATGCGCAGCCATTGAGCGTATCAAGCGCACCTATGTGAGCCAGATCAGCAGTGAGGGAATCGGCGGATTGATCGACGAGCTCGATCAGTTGATCAATCAGGACGGGAAGAGACAGCGAGGAGGCAGCTTGGAGCCACCCCCCTCGCCGTCACGAATGACGGAGCTCAGCCCCGATTGATCAGCGCCTTGATGGCTCCGACCAGGCTGTTGGAACCCTGCCCAACCCCACCATCAGGCCGGGTCCGGACGGTGACATCTCCATTGACGGTGGTGCGGCAGCTCAGGCGATAGGTGGCGGGCCGATCAGCCAGATAGACCTCTTCGACATCTGAACGTGGGGAGAGGTTGCGGGCACCCTCAAGGACTTCCATCACGCAAGTGCCGCACTGGCCCAAACCTCCACAGTTGTTGAGGTTGTTCAGGCCGGTGTAGGGGTTGATGCCCGCATCCAGGGCGGCTTTGCGCAGGTTGGCGCCCTCGATGCACCCCACCTGTTGGCCTTCGCGGTCGAAACGGATGGTGGGCACGATGGGTCGGGGGGGGGAGGCGCCGCCCAACTTAGGGCACCCTGGGGCCCCTACGATGGGGTGCTGTGGGAGATCTCAAAAGGGATGGGCTTCTCCGGGTACGACAGCCTTGTCGACAGCCTGATTCCCGGATATTCCAGTCTGGCTCGCCTGTCGGTGTCGTTGCTGGCGTCATCCCCGTTGGCCAGGGCGAGGGCCGCTTCCGTTCTGGTGGCGGGCTGTGGCTCAGGCGCTGAATTGCTGGAGGCCAGAAAGCTTTGCCCCGATTGGAGCCTCACGGCTCTCGATCCCTCCCCAACCATGTTGGCCATTGCTCGGCAGAAGGTACAGGACCAGGGCGACTCCGCTGCTCCGATCCGCTGGATCGAGGGGAATGTGGAAGACCTGCCGGCCCAAGCGGTTTTTGACGGGGCCATGGCGGTGCTGGTTCTCCAGGGGCTTCCAGATGACGGCAGCAAGCTTCGTTTTCTCACATCCCTCTCCCGCAGCCTGCGACCAGGTGCTCAGGTGGTGCTCGTGGATCAAATGCAGCCGGAGCGGAATGGCATCGAGCGACAGCTGATTGATGCGCGCCAGTTGTTCCAACGAACCGATGGAGGAGTGGAGATCCTGGGGGAGGTGTATCCCATCACCATGGCCAGACTGGCGGGCCTGCTTGAGGCGTCAGGGTTCAGTGATCCTTTACCGGTGTTCCGGGCCCTTGACTATGAGGGATTCCTTCTTCAGCGCTTGCCTTAGCGTTTTGTCCGGTGACCATTGATGGTGCCTCACCGGCCGGGATGCCGATTCTCAGGCCGCAGGTCTGGCCTTGTTGTGATCGCGAAGGGGTTGAAGTTCATCGTTCACCAGATCCAAGCCGTCCAGCCGCTGACGGATGGCCATCAACTCAGTCAGGATCGAGCCCAGCAACTGCTGGGTTGCCGTGGAGGGAGCGTTGAGCACTTCAACCGTTACCTCCTTGATTCGGAGCACATCCCGGGCGAAACGAGCCACCTCGTTGGCATGAAACATCAGGGGTTGCTTGATGTCGCTCCGAAACTCGGGATTCAGTTTGCGGGGGTTAAAGGGGGGATTGATGTTGCGTGGATCGGTGTTGGTGTAGCGGTAAACGGATGCCCTTGAGCGATTGAGTGCTTTTTGAACCTCATCAATCCCGATAAGAGATTCACCCCCACTTTCAGTCTCACAAGCGCTTGAAATGGCTGCGATTGCGTCTGCTGGATGCTCGACCGAAGGGCCAACAGCTTCGTTGGAAGGCCGACTGGTGGGAGCAAACATAAGGCGAGACCAGAATTGGACGGAGAGAATTGCAGTGCGACAGTAGCAGAGGTTTTCAGTGGCGCCAGAGGTCATTGGACACACATCCAGACGCCCACCCCTTTGCCGAGTGATAGGTTCCAATCCACCGTTCGACCACCTATGCGCGTCTCCCGCCTCCTGCTGGTGACGCTCCGCGACGATCCGGCGGAAGCAGAGATCATTTCCCACAAGCTGCTTCTCAGGGCAGGCTTCATCCGCCGGGTCTCGGCAGGGATCTATGCCTATCTGCCGCTGATGTGGCGCGTTCTTCAGAAGATCTCGGCCATCGTCCGTGAGGAGATGGACACCGTTGGTGGTTTGGAAACCCTCCTGCCACAACTGCAGCCCGCCGAACTCTGGGAGCGCAGCGGCCGCTGGGCTGGCTACACCGCTGGGGAAGGGATCATGTTTCACCTTCAGGATCGCCAGGGGCGGGAACTGGGCCTGGGCCCGACCCACGAAGAGGTGGTGACGGCATTGGCAGCTGACCTGATTCGTTCCTATCGCCAGCTGCCGGTCTGTCTCTATCAGATCCAGAGCAAGTTCCGCGATGAAATCCGCCCTCGCTTCGGCCTCATGCGTGGCAGGGAATTCATCATGAAGGATGCCTATTCCTTTCATGCGGAGGAAGAGTCTCTGCGAGACACCTACCTCCAGATGGATCAGGCTTATAGGAGGATTTTCAGACGCTGTGGACTACGCACGGTCGCTGTGGAGGCCGACAGCGGTGCCATTGGTGGCTCGGCCAGCCAGGAGTTCATGGTCACGGCGGATGCGGGGGAGGATCTGATCCTCGCCAGTGTCGATGGTGTCTATGCGGCCAACCAGGAGCGGGCGATCTCCCTTGCGGATGACCCCATCCCCCTCGCCCCCCAGTCCTGCCTTGAAGTTGCGACTCCGTCTCAGCGCTCCATCACCGAGCTCTGCAGCGCCAACGGCTTCCATCCCTCCCAGGTTGTGAAAGTGCTCCTGCTTCTGGCGTGCTTTGCAGAGGGCGTTCCCCAGCCTGTGCTGGTGAGTCTGCGGGGAGATCAGCAGCTCAACATGGTGAAACTCACCAATGCTCTCCAGTCCAGGGTGCAAGGCAGAGGTGCCTTGCTGCAGGTGGTGCCCATCGAACCCGACCATCTGCTGAAGGAAGGGTTGTCTCCCCTTCCCTTCGGCGCCCTCGGCCCCCATCTTCCTGATCAGATGGTCCAGGGGGCAAGAACCTGGACACCCAAGCTGCTGCGCTTGGTGGATCCCACCGCTGCGGATCTGCCTTCCTTCATTTGCGGCGCGAATCGCGAAGATGTTCATCTCGTCGGAGCCGCCTGGGGAGATCTCACGCCGGCACCCGAAACGGTGGATCTGCGCGAGGCGCAGTCCGGTGACCGGTGTGTGCATGATCCCTCCCAGCGGCTGCAGGCCGCCAGAGGCATCGAAGTGGGTCACATCTTTCAGCTGGGTCGCAAGTATTCCAAGGCCATGGAGGCCACATTCACCGCAGAGGATGGGCGGGAGCAGGCCCTGTGGATGGGGTGTTACGGCATCGGTGTCTCCCGTCTGGCCCAGGCTGCCGTGGAACAGCTCCATGATGGTCAGGGGATTTGTTGGCCTGTATCGATTGCTCCGTTCGAGGTGATTGTGGCCATCGCCAACGCTCAGGATGCAGGGCAGGTCCTGGTTGGAGAAGCCTTGTACAGCGGCCTTCAGGACCTGGGCCTGGAGACGCTATTGGATGATCGTGAGGAAAGGGCGGGCGTGAAATTCAAGGATGCAGACCTTCTGGGGATTCCCTATCGGGTTGTGGTCGGCCGGGGGGCCGCTTCCGGTCTTGTGGAAGTGGTGGAACGGCGTTCTGGGGAGGCCCAGGAGATGTCCGTTGCTGAAGCCCCAGCCTGGCTTCAGCAACGGGTGTTCGCAGCCCGGGCTGGACTTCAGTGACAAGCAGGACAGCGCCGCGAAAGGGTCCGCCAGGAGCCCCGTAGGATCCTTCCGTTGCCTCCCTTGCTATGGCTGCAGTCCTGCGCCCGTTCCTCAGCTTCGCCCGCCAGGTTCGCCACTTGCGTTTCGGCAGGTTGCCTGAATTGCTGCGGCCCCTGGTGCTCACCCTCGCCCTGGTCCTGAGCCTCAGCCTCAGCGCTTGCAGCGGTGGAGGTCTCCTGAGCGGCAACTACGTCGAAGACACTGCTGCGGTCAGCCAGGCCCTGCTTAGCACGATTGCCCTCCCCGCCGATGCCCCTGGCACGGCTGAAGCCATCACCCAGGCCCGGGCTCTCATCAACGACTACATGGCTCGATATCGGCCCCGCGCGGCGGTGAATGGTTTGTCCTCCTTCACCACCATGCAGACGGCCATGAATTCTCTGGCCAGTCATTACACCACCTATTCCAATCGGCCCCTTCCAGATGCCCTCCGCAGCCGGGTGCAGAAGGAGTTGGAGCAGGCTGCAGCCAATGCCAATCGGGGGACCTGAGGGCGGGTTTCAGCCTTCCTTGGCCTTCGGTTGCCGGGCCAGGCTCGCCAAGCCTTCTGGATGGTGAGGAGGGGCTGAGATTTTGACGAACCCCCCCTTCATCTGAGAAGATCAATCTTTGTGCTCGAAGGCGGCTACAGGCCGCGGTATCCTTGGCCAACGTTGTCGTCATCGGTGCACAGTGGGGGGATGAAGGTAAAGGGAAAATCACAGATCTTCTCAGCCGTTCCGCTGATGTCGTCGTTCGCTATCAAGGAGGCGTAAATGCCGGCCATACGATCGTTGTCGACAATCGTGTCCTGAAACTTCACCTCATTCCCTCTGGCATCCTTTACAGCGACACGATTTGTCTCATCGGTGCTGGCACGGTGGTGGATCCGAAGGTGATGCTGGGGGAGCTCGACATGCTCATTGCATGCGGCATCAGCCCATCGGGTCTCCGGCTTGCCTCCACGGCCCACGTCACCATGCCCTATCACCGCCTGCTGGATCTTGCGATGGAGGAGCGGCGCGGTGAGCGAAGGATTGGAACCACCGGGAGGGGGATCGGTCCCACCTACGCGGACAAGTCGGAACGCAACGGTATCCGCGTCATTGATCTCCTGGATGTCGACCGTCTACGGGATCGACTGGTTGGGCCCCTGGCGGAAAAGAATGATCTACTCCAGAGGGTTTATGGAATCGAGCCTTTGGACCCTGATCTGGTGATTGAGGAATATGCGGGGTATGGCCAGAGGCTGGCTCCCTATGTGGTGGATTGCACCAGGGTGATCCACCAGGCCGCCAAGGCCCGCAAGAACATCTTGTTTGAGGGGGCCCAGGGCACCCTGCTCGATCTCGATCACGGCACCTACCCCTACGTGACATCCTCCAATCCCGTTTCTGGGGGGGCCTGCATTGGAGCCGGGGTTGGTCCCACCCTGATCGATCGAGTGATCGGTGTGGCCAAGGCCTACACCACACGGGTGGGAGAAGGACCTTTCCCCACGGAGCTTGAAGGAAGCCTGAACGATCATCTCTGTGACCGGGGGGGCGAGTTCGGCACCACCACGGGCCGTCGCCGTCGCTGCGGCTGGTTCGATGGGGTGATCGGACGTTATGCCGTCCAAGTGAATGGTCTGGATTGTCTGGCCATCACCAAGCTGGATGTCCTGGATGAACTGGATGAGATCCAGGTGTGTGTGGCCTATGAGCTTGAGGGTGAGCGCATTGACTATTTCCCCAGCGGCTCGGAGGATTTCGCCCGCTGCAAACCCGTGTTTGTCTCCCTTCCAGGTTGGCAATGCTCCACGGCAGCCTGCAGACGTCTGGAGGATCTTCCCGACGCTGCCATGTCCTACCTGCGTTTCCTCGCGGAGCTGATGGAAGTTCCGATCGCCATCGTTTCCCTCGGGGCGGAGCGGGATCAGACCATCGTCGTGGAGGATCCGATCCACGGTCCCAAGCGTGCGCTGCTCAACGTCTGACCCGATTGCGCCTCCACACTCCTGAAACCCCTCTCATTCCATCCTCTCTATGACCAGCAAAACCTTCGATGTGGTTGGGATTGGCAACGCCATCGTGGATGTTCTTGTCCAGACCGAAGAGGCCTTTCTCGACGACCACGGCCTCACCAAAGGCACCATGGCTCTGGTGAATGAGGCTCAGGCGGAAGGCTTGTACGCCACCCTTGGACCAGGTCTGGAAACCTCGGGGGGATCAGCCGCCAACACCATGGCGGGATTGGCGCAGCTCGGCGCACGGGCCGGGTTCATCGGCCGGGTGCGTGATGATCAGCTCGGCGCCATTTTCGCCCACGACATCCGCGCGGTCGGGGCCCATTTCGAGACGGCTGCTGCCAGCACAGGCCCCACCACTGCCCGCTGCCTGATCCTGGTCACGCCTGATGCCCAGCGCACCATGTGCACCTATCTGGGTGCCTCGGTGAACCTGCACCCCGATGATCTGGACCTGGATCTCGTCCGCCAGGCCAGGGTGCTCTACCTGGAGGGTTACCTCTGGGACAGCGAAGAGGCCAAGGCCGCGTTCATCGCTGCCGCGGAAGTGATTCGGGAGAGTGGGGGGGAGGTAGCCCTTTCCCTCTCCGATGCCTTCTGTGTGGATCGCCATCGGCAGAGCTTTCAGGAGCTGGTTGATGGCCATGTCGACATCCTTTTTGCCAATGAGATGGAGATCACCTCCCTCTACAAAGTGAACAGTTTTGAGGAGGCTGTTGAGCAGGTGCGAGGCCGTTGCCGGGTTGCGGCCCTGACCCGCAGTGCTGAGGGATCCGTGGTGCTCAGTGGTGAGCAGCGGCTGACGATTGACCCCGTTCAACTCGGGGAGCTGGTCGACACCACCGGGGCTGGCGATCTCTACGCCGCTGGTTTTCTCTACGGGTACACCCGCGGTGACGATCTTGAACGGTGTGGACGCCTGGGCTCCCTGTGTGCTGGCCAGGTGGTCACCCAGCTGGGTCCTCGCTCTCAGATCTCGTTGAGGGAGTTAGTGGCGAGCCACCTTCCTTGCTGATGGTGCCCATCAGCTGATCCAGGCACCAGTCCCCATAGCTTCCATGGGCCAGGCCCCGCAGGGTGATCCACTCCGGCGTGTCGTAGCTGTGCAGGTCCATGACGGTTTGGTGGAGCGCCTCCAGACAGCGTGGATGGGTTTTCAGAAGGAGCTGAACCTCCTCGCTCCGGGTGGTCTGGCCGTGCCAGCGATAGAAGGAGACGATCGGCAGGATCGACACACAGGCCACGAGACCCTGCTCCAGTAGAGCTTGGGCCAGGGTCTCGGCTTCCGATGGCCCTGCCTCGGTGGTCAGCACGAGCACGAGTTCCATGGAATCGGCAACCTCCTGCCTTGGCTGCGTTGTTTCGCTCATTCGATGGATCCCTTCCTTGCCGGCCGCCCCACGTGGTCTACCAGGCTGCTAATGGGCAAGCGCAGCATCCCCTCTGGTTCCGTGGGACGTTGTAGCAACAGCAGGCGCAGCTTCAGCGCCGTGGCGATCCGGAGCCAGAGGGCCTCCGTGAGCCCTCCCGACTGACGGCAGAGGATTGTGGTGATCTGCCAGTGATGGCAGAGAGCCTGCTCCACGGCTCCATTGGCCGTGGGGCGAAAGCAGGCGATGCGGTTGGGCGCCAGCCCTGCCTGTTGGGCCTGCCTCAAGGCCTGGGGGTGGGGCAGCACCCTCGCATGGAGGATGGCTCCTTGGCACTGCTGGGCCGCTTGGCGCAGGTGACGGGCGCCGATGGCCAGCAACAGATGATCCCCGTCCGGCAGCAGGTGGGTGGGGAGGTCCTCCAACTGCTGAAGAGGCGTGGCGCACGACGCCGGTAGCTCTGGTCGCTCCAGGCGAACCAGAGGCTCAGGGCGGTGGCGCGTTGCGGCGAGTGCCGTTGCCGTGATCTGCCTGGCGAAGGGATGGCTGGCGTCAATCAGCCACTGGAAGGGATCTCCCTCCAGTTGGGCCTGCTCCAGCTGGGCGCTCAGTGCCAGGGCTCCGTTCAGAGGACCCACTACCAGTTCGAGGTCTGGGTGGAGGGGATAGGCCTTTGCTGCCTCTTGGGTGACGACGCTTACCCGCAGCCGCCAACCCTGCTTGAGCCAGAGTCTGGCCAGCTCCGGTCCCTCGCCGGTGCCGGCCAGCAGCCAGAGGCGGCTTCCTCTCATCGCCATGGCTAGCGCTTTCGGGGGCAGGGTGCTGCGTGCATCAGGATGGGAGCTGCTCCCCATGGAAGAGGGCGTGAATCACTGCTTGCTTGAGGTGGAGGTGCTGGATGCGCCCCAGGTGCGCTACACGCAGGACAATCAGACGCCGGTGGCGGAGATGACCGCCCGCTTCGAGGGCCTCCGGCCTGAGGATCCCCCCGGCCAGATCAAGGTGGTGGGTTGGGGCAACCTGGCCACCGATCTGCAGAATCGGGTTCAGGTCGGCGAGCGCTGGGTGCTTGAGGGCCGACTGAGAATGAACACCGTGACCCGCCAGGATGGGGTCAAGGAAAAGCGTGCTGAGCTCACCCTGGCCCGTCTGCATCCGATTGTTTCTTCCGGTGGGGGTGCTCCTGCAGCGTCCCAGGCCAATCCCAACCCGGCGGTCAATCCCCGCAAGGTCAGCAGCGCACCACCTTCGGGTCAGCCCAGAAGAGAATCTCCCCCTGCCAGTGCACCTCCGGTATGGAACACCTCCCCGTTGGTGCCGGATGAAGTCAGCGAGGGGGACGACGACATTCCCTTCTGAGCCAGAGGTCCCCATGGCCCTCACTCCAGCCGTTCAGCAGCCTGGTCGAGGACCTGCCCGAGTTCCCTCTCCAAGGCAGCGAGATCCAGGCGCCATTGCGGCCACCGCCCACCATCGAGTTGCCGCAACAGCCAGATCCGGTCCTGCTGGAGGTTCTCGAGGAGCTGCCGTAGCCCCTCATCTGTTTCTCGCGGAGAGGTGTCAGGCGCTGCTGAAGGTTCTCCCCCGGAGGATGGGGAGGGAGATTGGGTCATGACCGCGATGAAAGGTTTCACCATCCTGGCCTCTCCTTGACCGAAGATGAGCTGATGCAAAGCTTCCGCTCCCCAGGTTCGCTGGTGACCCTCGCTGGCGCGGCCCTCACGGTGATCGGCTCTCTGGCCTACGTGACCGATCACCCCAACCTCAGTCTGCCCACGATTTTCTATGGCATTCCCATCCTTCTCGGCGGGCTGGCTCTGAAATCCTCCGAGTTGCCCCCCCCCGTGAGGCTCACGCCGCCAGTTCAGATGAAGGAGCTTCGCAATGCTCCCGGCAGTGAGTCTCTGCGCAAGCTTCTGACGGATGTCTGCCGCTGGCGCTATGGCCAGAAAGGCCATCTTGAGAGCTCCCTCGAGGCGCTCAAACTCTGGGATGAGCAGGATCCACCCCAGCTGCTTTCGGTGGAGGAGCTTGCCCTGGCCGATGGCTATGGACTTCGCCTCACCTTTGGTCAAGGCGCTGTTCCATTTCCGCGCTGGGAAGCCAGTCAGGACCGTCTTGGGCGCTTTTTTGGCTCGGGATTGCAGGCCCAGTTGGCCCAGCTCTCCAACGACACCCTTGCCCTGACCCTCGGGCCAGCCAGTGGCGGTGTTTCCGAACCTGAGCCCTCCCCGCCGCTTCCAGCTCCGTGACGATCGACCCCCAGATCCACCCGGCGGATTCTTCCCGGGTTTCCGTGCTGAGCGAGGCACTTCCCTACATCCAGAGGTTTTCCGGGCGCCAAGTGGTTGTCAAATACGGCGGTGCAGCGATGGTGGAGGAGGGCCTGCGGGAGGCCGTCTTCCGCGACCTGGCTTTGTTGGCCTGCGTCGGGGTCCGTCCGATCGTCGTGCATGGGGGAGGGCCTGAGATCAACCAATGGTTGAAAAGGCTGCAGATCCAGCCTCAGTTCCGAGATGGCCTGCGGGTTACCGATCACGACACCATGGATGTGGTGGAGATGGTGCTGGTGGGCCGGGTGAACAAGCAGATCGTCAATGGACTGAACCGGGTGGGTGGCCAG
Source organism: Aphanothece sp. (assembly GCA_040375715.1). Classification (GTDB taxonomy): domain Bacteria; phylum Cyanobacteriota; class Cyanobacteriia; order PCC-6307; family Cyanobiaceae; genus Cyanobium. Next base: position 16,688 of record JBEIRX010000005.1, on the reverse strand, counting down.
GCCGTCGGCCTCAGTGGTTGCGACGGCTGCCTGGTGGCCGCCCGGCCCCTCGGTGAAAGCCATGGGCTGGTGGGGGAGGTGGCATCGGTCAATCCCGCCGTGCTCTTCCCGCTTCTGGAAGCGGGCTACATCCCCGTGATTTCCAGTGTGGCTCCCGATCTGGGTGGGCAGATGCACAACATCAACGCCGATACGGTGGCCGGTGAGCTTGCAGCGGCTCTTCAGGCCGAGAAGTTGATCCTCCTCACCGATACGGCGGGGATCCTGCGGGATCGATTGGATCCCTCCAGTCTCATCCGCCAGATCACCCTCAGCGAGGCCCGCACCCTGATTGCAGAGGGCGTGGTGCAGGGTGGGATGACACCCAAGACCGAATGCTGCATCCGTGCCCTGGCCCAGGGGGTTGGTGCTGCCCACATCGTGGATGGTCGGGTCCCCCATTCCCTCCTGCTCGAGGTTTTCACCAATGCCGGGATCGGCACCATGGTGGTTGGGAGTCCCAAGCGGTTGCACCCCTGAACGGCCATGGCCCCGGAGCCTCAAGACCTTTCCTCCGCCATGAACGAGGCCAGGGTGGCCATCGAGAGGGGCAACTACGGCAGGGCAGTGGCCTTGCTGGAACCCCTCTGCGAGCTCCATTCCCCCCTGAACCCTCCTGGGGACATCCTCCGCTTGCTTCTGGCCACGGCTCTGATGGGCCAGGGGCAGGGGGAACGGGCTGCGGCCTGCTGCCGCAGCCTCCAGAGCTGCTCAGACCCGCAGCGGCGCTCTCAGGCCAGGGATCTGCTTCAGGTGCTCGAGGCGCCCGCCCTCAGGCGACCCCGGGAATGGTCACTCACCCTGCCCCGGCTGGATGAGGCTCCCCCCCTGGAGGGCATCGCATCCGCGCGCCGATCCCCCCCCCGCCGCACGGTGGAGGCTCTCCCTCCACCACCAGTGGGGCCGACCCGAAGCCCCCTTGGGTTTGCCGCCATCGTGGTGCTGCTACTGGTGGGTCTCCTTTTGAGCGGCCTCCTCTCCGGGTGCATGCGGGTCGAGACCCAGCTCAGCTTTGAGGGCCCCGGGCGTGTGCGTCTGGAGCACCGCCTGGATCCTGTCGCCGGCACCCCATTGCCCTTCCAGAAGCGGTGGGCGCGAGCCCTCACCTCTTCCAAGCCTCCCTACACACTGGAGCAGAAGGGGCCCTCATCTGTGCTCCTGAGTCCCCTGCTCACCCCCCGAGACGCTGTTTCCTCACTTCAGCAGACGCTTGGGCTGGCTTCCGAACTGGCGGGTCTCCCCATCCCGCCACCCCTGCTGGCGTGGCGGGAGACCAACCTGCTGATCGGGGTTCATCAGGACATTGAGGTTGACCTGGATCTCCAGGCCCTGCCATCCCTGCCCGGGCTGGAGTTGCGGCTGCGCCTCAGCCCCCTTCCCAGGAGAGCGATTCGCCAGGCGATGCCTGGCTCCATCCAGGCCACCGGTAGGCCTGAAGCCTGGATCTGGCCCTTGCAGCCTGGAGCGGTAAACACCCTAGTGATCCGCTGCTGGCGCTGGAATCCCCTTGGTCTCGGGGGATTGCTGATCCTCCTCGGGTTGCTTCTGGTGGTGCAGCTCCAGCGTCTGCGTGTGCGGCTCGGGATGGGCCTGCCTGAATTACCGGCCTGAGTGCTGATCAAAGCTGAAGGGGGTCGGGATCGATGGCCAGGGTCACCGTGCGATGCAGCATCGACCGCATCTCCCGCTCAGGTGGCAGGGGCAAGGCAGAGCCTGCCGGGCCATGGAGCAACAACTGCCAGCGACTGCGGCCGGCCACCCGGGCCACCGGCGCGGGCGCCGGCCCGATCAGCAACCACTGACTGGCCTCCACGCCAGGACGGAGTCGTTCCGCCAGGGCGGTGGCAGAGGTGGCTGTCGCCGAGGCGGAAGGCCCTGCCAGCCTGAGAAGGCACGCCCGGCTGAAGGGAACAAGGCCGGCGCTCTCTCGCAAGCTGGCCTCCGCCTCAAGGAAGGGGGCATAGCGTCCATCCACCAAATGGCGGATCACGGGGTGCTCCGGTGTGTAGGTCTGCACCAGCACCTCCCCGGGTTGCTCCCCCCGGCCGGCCCGCCCTGCGAGCTGCAGCAGCAATTGCAGGCAATGTTCCGCGGCCCGCAGATCCGGTCGATGGAGCAACCCATCAGCCGCAAGCACCGCTGCCAGGGTCACGCTGGGCAGATCCATCCCCTTGGCGAGCATCTGCGTGCCGACCAGCACATCCGCCTGACCATCCCTGAACCTCTCGAGAATCCGCCTGTGACCATCCCGCCCGCGGGTGCTGTCGGCATCGAAACGGAGCACACGGAGTCCTTCTAACTCCTGGCCAAGCTGCTCCATCACCCGTTGGGTGCCGGCTCCGAATGGTTTGAAGGCGCTTGATCCACAGGCAGGACAGCGCTGGCTCACGGCATCCCGGTGTCCGCACCAGTGGCAACGAAGCCACTCGATCCCGTTGCCGCGCCGATGAACGGTGAGGGCAACATCACAGTGGGGGCACTGCACCACGGTGCCGCAGCTGCGGCAGCTCAGAAAACTGCGATATCCCCTTCTGGGTACCAGGATCACGGCCTGCTCGTCCCGCTGGCGCAGGGCCTCCAGGCGGTCCAGAAGTGGACGGCTGAGGAGTCGTCGGTGCCCTTCGGCCAGTTCGTGGCGCATGTCCACGACCCGAACCGGTGGCAGGGGGCGCCGCCCGATGCGCTCGTCAAGCCTGAGCAATGTGCTGTGGTGCCTGGGTGTTCGGGTGGCCAACCAAGTTTCCAGCGATGGGGTGGCGCTGCCCAGGAGGAGGTTGGCCCCTTCAAGCCTGCAGCGCAGACGGGCAACCTCCCTGGCGTGGTAGCAGGGCATGGGACTCTCCTGTTTCCAGGAGGAATCGTGTTCCTCATCCAGCACGATCAGTCCCAGAGGAGAGAGGGGGAGAAAGACCGCCGACCGGGTTCCCACCACCAGAGCAGGCTTCCCCTCCCGGGCGGCCTGGAGACAGAGGCGCCAGCTTCTGATCCGCTCCCCCTCCGAAAGTGCGCTGTGATACTCGAGAACGCCAGCCCCAAAACGCTGCCGAGCCCTGTCCAGCAACTGGGGCACCAGGCCGATCTCGGGGGTGAGCAACAGCACACTGCGCCCCGCAATGAGGTGGTGCAGGGCTGCCTGAAGATACACCTCGGTTTTCCCCGAACCGGTGATCCCCCAGAGCAGGGCCTCCGTGCCGGATGGCGCATGCTGCAGGGCCCTCACTGATTCGGCCTGGGCGGCGGTCAGCATCCGTCCTGCAGCCTCCAGATTGAGCCCCAGCCAGATGGGCTGGTTTGTGATCCGTTCTCGGCAGAGTCTGCTACTCACCAGCCCCTTCTGCTCCAGCCCCTTGACCACGCCTCGGCCGAACCCATCGACAGAGAGCAGATCCTTCAACAGCCGTTCTCCTCCATGGGCTTCCAGATGCTCCAGCAGCTGTCGCTGCCGAGGAGGGAGAGCGTGTGAGGGAGGCGGGGGGGCTGTGGTGCGCATGATCTGCTGCAGTGCCCTCCCCTCACCTGTCGACTGTTGACGCCGCACCCCCAGCCAACCTGGAGGGAGCGCACTGCGTAGGGTGCGAAAGAAGCTTGTGTGGCAGTCCTTGGCCACCTCCGCGATCAAGGTCTGCCAGTGCGGATGGACGGCGGCATGCTCAAGGAGGGATAAGACCGGTTGCAGGGAGGCCTCATCAAGATGGGCCGGGCTGTGTTCCAGCCCAGCGACTACCAACCCGGCGTGGAGTCGCCCCTGCAGCCGCACTTGGACCAGGTCCCCTGCCCCCAGCAGGAGTCTCCGGGGATTGGCATAGGTGAAGATCCTGCCCTCCCGCCCGGCATTCAGCCAGACCTCCAAGAAGGCTGGGCAAATCGGGGGGTCTGAGTCGCCCAGTGGGAAGGATTCTTGCAAACGTCTCACACCATTCCTAAGATGAAGAGAGCCAGACCGAGAGGTCGACATCAGCCAGGCAGTGTTCATTGCGAGGGAGAGACGCCAGCGTCCCCGTAGACATCCCCTGGATGTCCACCCCCATCCCTTCACCCCCTGTCCCGGTCGTAGTTCGTCTCGCTGTTCGCTGTCCACCTCCTTGAGGTTTGTAGTCCATTTTCAACCCTTCGGGGTTTGGTCACTCTGTCTCCGAATCCGTTCAGCTCCGAGCCTCCCCAGCAGCACATCAGGCCTGTGGAGGCCCGGCCCTCAGACCAATGATGCGGGCCTGAAGCTGCCCTGCCTCTCCCTCTTTCCAGTCCCTTCGCCCGTCACCATATGAGCCCTGCCTCCCTGAAATCCACCACTCCTGAGGTCTTCACCGACTCCGTGGAGTCTCTGGCTGTCCTGGAATCGGCTCTTGAAGCTTCTCCTCCTGGAGAGTCCCCAGCTGGATCCCCAGCGAAGAAGCGGCGCGTTGGGACCCCAGGGCCAACCAAGGGCAAGGGCAAAGCCAAGGCTGAACCTCAGCAGGAGGACGACCTCTTGGCCGTGGATGCACTGGATGACGCGGCAGAGTCCTTGCTAGATCCGTCGGACCTGGTTGAGTCCGATGCGCTCACCCTCGCTGATGAGAAATTGGAGGCGGGTAAGGATGCTCCTGCGGCCGCCAAGGCACTGGCCAGTATCAAGGTGGGCCCGAAGGGCGTGTACACCGAGGATTCCATCCGTGTCTACCTTCAGGAGATCGGTCGTATTCGCCTGTTGCGGCCTGATGAAGAAATCGAACTTGCACGAAAGATTGCTGACCTACTCCAACTTGAGGAGTTGGCAGCACAATTTGAAGCCGATCATGGCCATCAGCCGGATACCAAGGAATGGGCGACTTTGGTGGACATGCCCACCATTAAGTTTCGTCGCCGGCTGATGCTTGGCCGTCGAGCCAAGGAAAAAATGGTGCAGTCAAACCTCCGTCTTGTGGTGTCCATTGCCAAGAAATATATGAACCGTGGCCTTTCCTTCCAGGATCTGATTCAAGAAGGCAGCCTTGGTCTGATCCGTGCGGCGGAAAAGTTCGACCATGAAAAGGGATATAAATTTTCCACCTACGCCACATGGTGGATCCGTCAGGCCATTACGCGAGCGATCGCAGATCAGAGTCGCACCATCCGCTTACCGGTTCATCTTTACGAAACCATCTCCCGCATCAAGAAAACCACCAAAACTCTCTCTCAGGAGTTTGGACGAAAGCCCACTGAAGAAGAAATTGCTGAGAGCATGGAGATGACCATCGAAAAACTTCGGTTTATTGCCAAGTCAGCCCAACTACCGATCTCCCTTGAAACACCGATTGGTAAAGAAGAAGATTCGCGGCTGGGTGATTTCATTGAGGCAGATATTGAAAACCCTGAACAGGACGTTGCCAAAAATCTTCTTCGTGAAGATCTCGAAGGAGTGCTGGCAACCCTTAGCCCCAGAGAGAGAGATGTGCTGAGGCTTCGTTATGGTCTGGATGATGGGCGCATGAAAACCCTGGAGGAGATCGGACAGATTTTTGATGTCACGCGAGAGCGCATCCGTCAGATTGAGGCGAAAGCGCTGCGAAAGCTAAGGCATCCCAATCGAAATAGTGTTCTTAAAGAATACATCAAATAAGAAATAGCGTGTAGTTGCTCCAAATCATTGCCTTGAATCCTATGATAAGATCGGCTAAGTTCTCATGTTATTTTATTGGATTTCGACGCTTCCTCTCCTGTTCCATCTAGATTGTCTGTCGTTCTGCCAACGTATAACGAAAGGGAAAATATCTATCCGGTTGCATTTGAACTTCTGCCTTTGGCTGATCTCTATGGTCTTGAGATCATCTTCGTTGATGATGATTCCCGAGACGGGACCGCCGAAAGAATTCGCGAACTCGCCAAGATTCATCCCCAGGTTCGCTTGATTCGTCGCGTTGGCCGGGGTGGGTTGTCCAGTGCCATCAAGGAGGGGATTCTCGACGCCACTGGAGATCTTGTGGTTGTGATGGATTGTGATGGTCAGCATGAGCCATCCACAGTGAGGGAAGCTTTGGACGCCCTTCAGACATCAGGCGCAGATCTCGTCATCGGCAGTCGTTTCCACCCAGGGGCAAGGATCAAGGGGCTCAGTGCGGAGCGCGAGCGGAACTCCACATGGGCCAATTCCGTTGCCCGCTTCAGTTTGCCGCGCTATCGACAGCTCAGCGATTACATGAGCGGTTTTTTCGTCTGCCGCTTGCAATCGGTTCTTCCCTTTGTCAGGCAGATTGATGTCAACGGCTTCAAGTTTCTCTATGAATTGCTGGCCATCAGTCGTGGTCAATTGCATGTTGGCGAAGTTCCCCTGCAGTTTCAGCCGCGGATCAGCGGGGAATCCAAGCTTGATATTGCCGTTGTCTGGGACCTGGGGATTTCAATCCTGCATACTTTGCTTCTCAGAAGCGTGCCACGGCGCGCGATCAGTTTTGCCCTTGTTGGTGCCACTGGAATCCTTACCCATCTCTGCATTTATTGGCTTCTGAGGCATCTCTTTGCTTCACCATTTGAAGTTGCACAGACATTTGCTGTCATCTGCGCCGCTTCGTCCAATTTCCTCATCAATAATGTTCTCACCTTCCGTTTTCAACAGCTGAAGGGCTTGCAATTGGTCATTGGTCTCTTGCGTTTCCTTCTGGTGACCTCGATGGGAATGGTTGCTAATGTTGGTGTTTCATCTGCCCTTTATCATCAAGTCTCACAGCCGCCATTATTCGCTCTCTTTGCTGGAATTGCAGTGGACTTTGTCTGGAAATATGCAGCGTCTTCCAAATTCGTCTGGAACACTCCCTGACACCCTGTTGTGATTAGGGACCTCTCTCCATGCCCCACGGATCGATGGCGGTAAGCTCGCTTCCAATGATCTCCTGATCCTCTGAACCCGTCGTCTGAAGTCTCGGCCGTGAGGCGATCCCGGCTCAGATTCTTCCATTGGGATGGAATCCTCAGTCTGCTTGGGCTGGCCCTGTTGTGCTGGCTGGCCTTTTTCAATGGATTGGGCAGCCTTGGCCTCATGGATAAAACCGAGGCGCTTTTTGTGGAGGTGGGGCACCAGATGCTGCTCCGTAACGACTGGGTCACCCCCTGGTGGAACGGGGAGAGGTTCTTCGACTATCCGGTCTGGGGATACTGGATGGTTGCCCTTGCGTTTCGTGTTTTTGGGGTGTCTGAGTGGGCCGCACGCGTCCCCGTCGCTCTGGCCGCCAGTGCGGTTGTCGTGGCCTCCTATTTCCTGGTGATCCACTGGGGTCGGGTCGAGGATCCTCCCCTTGTGCGCTTCGGCAGGGCAGCAGCAGCAGCAGGGATCCTGGCCACATCACCGGGGTGGATCGGCTGGGGGCGCACCTCCACCACAGATATGTTTCTCTCCAGTGCCATCAGCCTGGCTCTGCTGTTTTTTCTTCTGGCCCACCACGAAGCCCCTTCCTCAAGGCTGGCATCTCTCGGGCGTGTCGGGTTCGCTGGGTTCTGTGGTGTTGCTGTTCTGGCGAAGGGCCCTGTCGGTGTGCTCCTGCCTGCTCTTGTGGCGGGGATCTTTCTCCTCTTCACTGGCCAGTGGCGGGCCTGGGTTCAACCGCACAGACTTGCGGCCATGCTGGCTTTGTTCCTTGGCGTGACCCTTCCCTGGTATGCGGCAGCTGCCAAGGCAAATGGTGCGGAATTTGTGGGGGGATTTCTCGGCTTCAGCAATCTGCAGCGGTTCACCCAGGTGATCTATGACCACCCGGGACCGCCCTGGTTTTATCTCCCCTGGCTGCTGATCCTGCTCTTCCCCTGGTCTCTGTTCCTGCCTGGGGCCATCGGCTGGTCGGGCTTTTGGCGTCGGACCCGCTGGAGCACTCTCCCTGATCCGCCTCACCCGGAGGCCACGGTGACGCTGTTCCTGCTGCTCTGGCTCCTGATTCCCCTGGCCTTTTTTTCGATCGCTGCCACAAAACTCCCTGGATACATCCTTCCCATCGTTCCTGCAGGGGCCCTTTTGGTGGCCCTCTCTTTCTGGCCTCTACGGGCTGCTTCCCCACGCCGCTTTGCCGCTCTATCGGCTCTGCAAGATCGACCGTTCCACTGGAGTGGCACCGTCGAAGCCATCGTGCTAGCAGTGATGGCCGGGGCGGCTGCCGTTGCTCCCCGTTGGGCTGCCAGTGATCCAGCCCATCCGTCCTTTGCTGGGGCACTGGAACGCACGGGCCTGCCATGGCTCCTGAGTGGTCTGCTGGCCCTCACCAGCCTGGCCCTGGTGGCGATCCTCCTCCAGAGACGAGATCGGCGCTGGCTGTGGCTGGCCAATCAACTTGGCTTCCTCGTGATCCTTGCTGGCGTGGTTGCTCCCCTGGCTCCAGTGCTCGATCGTGAACGTCTGTTTCCGATCCGTCAGCTGGCACGCCAGGCGAGCAGCCTTGCCCGCCAGGACGAACCGCTCTGGGTGGTGGGCACGAAGCGCTACAGCACGCTCTTTTACGGTGGAAAGAGAGCGGCCTTCGTTTCCAGCCGAGAGGGGATCCAGGAGCGTCTACAAAGGGACCCGGCCAGCCTTGGACTCACCCCAGCGATACAAACGGCCCGTTTGCTTGGAGACCGGCGGCATCTTGAAGCCCTCTCTCTCCCCGAGCCGGATGTGCAGCGTCTGGCCCGCATCGGAGAGCAGGAGGTCTGGCGTGTTCAGCTGCACGATGGCAGGCTCTCTACCGCCGGTGGGGAGGTTCCCCAGTGATGCCCCGATTTCTTCCCCGTGATGGTCTGATCCTCACGGCCTGCCTCGCCGGTCTCTTCCTGCTCGGTCGGCTGGTGACATCAACGGATCAGGCGCCTGAGCTTGACCACCTCACCCTGGATGGGCTGGGTCGTGTGCTGGCGGGCCCCATCGGTCTGCTGTTGCTTCAGGTTTATCGACTCAGTGGGGTTGGTTTCACGGCACTGCTGGTGGTGGCGGCTCTGGTTTTTCTCTTTCTAAAGCGCTGGTGGAACGACCTGAAGCTCCTGGTGATGGCCACAGGTGGGATTTTGGCGATCGTTGATCTCTGGCTCAAACCCTTCTTCGACCGCGCCCGCCCCCATGCCAAGTTGCTGCCGGTGGACGGAAGAAGTTTTCCCAGCGGCCATGCCGCCGGTTCGATCGCGTTCTATTTCGCCATGGTGGCCATTCTTTCGCTGCACTACCCCCATCTCAGGCGGCCATTGGCGCTGGGGGCCACACTCTGGGTCGCGTTGGTCTGGTTGAGCACCCTCGTGGCGCGTGCCCACTGGCCCTCTGATCTGCTGGCAGGGGGTGTTGTGGGGCTGGCCTGGCTCACCATCTGTCTGGCCTTCTGGCGTCCAGGGGTGCGGCCATGACCCTGCCGGAGCCCTGTCAGCTTGCGGATCTTCGCGGTCTGCGCAGTGCACCCTCCTTGAATCCTGTCCAGAGGCACTCGCTTCAGGCGGAATTGCGCCAGCGGGTGGCCGCCTGTGACTGGTGCACGATCGGGGTGATGGCCCCCGGCAGCGAGGCGGCCTGGGAGGCCCTGCGAAGCTTTGAGCATGGCCTCAACTGGCCGCCCCTTCCGGCGTCCTCGGAAGCTGAGAGCACGCAGCTCAGTGTTTTCCTGAAAGGCCATCAGCGCAAAGGCCAGGTGTGGTTACGTGCGGAGGAGGGCCTGGGCGAGGGTGTTCTCATCACCGGCCACTGCGACTCCAATTCACACCTGGAGGACACCTGGGGCCCGCTCCCCCTGGATTTCTTCAGCCCTCACGCACCCGGTGGCCGTTAGCGGGGCCACTGGTCTTTAGGCTGGTCGGCTGTGAACAGGCAGGACCACCTGCTGGCCGCCCACTGATGAACGGTTCCCTTCTGCGCATCGCCTCCCGCCGCAGCCAGTTGGCGATGGTGCAGACCCACTGGGTGCGTGATGCTCTGGCTGAAGCCCATCCGGGGATGGAGATCCGTATTGAGGCCATGGCCACCCAGGGGGACAAGATCCTGGATGTGGCACTGGCCAAGATTGGAGACAAGGGGCTCTTCACCAAGGAACTGGAAGCACAGATGCTGGTGGATCGAGCAGATATCGCTGTGCATAGCCTCAAGGACCTTCCAACCCAGCTTCCCGAAGGACTGATCCTCGGCTGCGTGACCGAGCGCGAGGATCCTGCCGATGCCCTGGTGGTGCACCGGAAGCACAGCGACAAGAGGCTGGACACCCTTCCGGAGGGCAGCGTTGTGGGGACCAGTTCCCTCCGTCGCCTGGCCCAGTTGCGCCATCACTATCCACACCTCAGCTTCAAGGACGTGCGTGGCAATGTGATCACCCGCCTGGAGAAGTTGGATGCGGGGGACTTCGACTGTCTGATCCTTGCGGCTGCAGGTCTGGGTCGCCTTGGGCTCGCTGATCGCATCCACCAGCTCATCGACCCGGCGATTTCCCTTCATGCCGTAGGGCAGGGTGCCCTGGGCATCGAATGCCGCCAGGGGGATGAACGGGTGCTGGCGCAGATCAAGGTGCTTGAGCATCTGCCCACGACCCGCCGCTGCCTGGCAGAGCGGGCCTTTCTCCGGACTCTCGAAGGTGGCTGCCAGGTGCCGATCGGCGTGAACAGCCACTTCGAGGGGGAGACCCTCGTGCTCACTGGCATGGTGGCCAGCCTGGATGGACAACGCCTGATCCGGGACGAGGCCCGGGGTGATCAGAACGATCCGGAGGCCATCGGCATCGCCCTGGCCCAGACCCTTCGCCAGCAAGGGGCCACAGCCATCCTGGAGGAGATCTTTGCAAGCGTCCGCCCCGGCAGCTGAGGCCAACCCCGCTTCTGGGGAGGCCAGGCCCGCAGGGTCGGCCCAACCCTTCCAGTGGGGCCTGGTGGGCTGGGCCGCCCTGGTGGGCACCCTCACGGGGTTGGCCATCGTTGGCTTCCACGAACTGCTGGGATTCATCAATAACTTTCTCTATGGCCCGTTCGTGGAGGGCTTGCTGGTGATCGGCCGCTCGCCGGCCGCTTCTGGACTCAGCGAAGCCGGTGGGCTTGATCTGCCTCCCCTGGCTCCGAATGCGGGAACGCCCCTCAAGTCGATGCTGCAACTGGGGCTGGATGGTCTGGGTTGGCTGGCGCCGAGCCCTCCGGCGGCTCTTCCTGAGCCCCAGGCAGCCCCAAGTGACAGCTTCACGGATTGGTTGGCGCTCTGGCCCGTGGTGGTGGTTCCAACCCTGGGAGGTCTCACCGTGGGAGTGCTCCGATGGCTGGCCGGTTCGATCGGTCCAGGCATTCCCAGCCTCCTGGCCATGGCAGATGGGGCAGCGGCATCCGCCCCCCGCATCCCCCTGGTGAGACTGGTGGCTGCGGCCCTCAGCCTGGGGAGCGGGGCCTCCCTGGGGCCTGAAGGTCCCAGTGTGGAGAGTGGGGGGAATCTGGGTCTCTGGGTGGCCAACCGTGCGGGTCTCACACCCCAGTCTCAGAAGGCACTTGTGGCGGCGGGCATCGCCGCGGGGCTGGCAGCAGGCTTCAAGGCCCCGATCGCCGGGGTGTTCTTTGCCTTTGAGGGCAGCTTCAACGCCATCCAGAGCCGACCGAGCCTGCGGGCGGTGCTTGTGGCGGCCGTGGCCTCCGCCTTGGTCACCCAGCTCGTGCTTGGCGACTCACCGATCCTGCGTCTTCCCGCCTACCAGGTCCGCTCGCCCCTGGAACTTCCCCTCTATCTGGGCCTTGGCCTGCTGGCGAGTCTTCTGTCCCTTGCCCTGGTGCGTCTTCTGGCCATCGGCCGCCACCCCAGGGTCACAGGCCTGGTCAGCCAGCTTCCACCTGGTCTTGCGACCGCCCTCGGGGGAGCTGCCGTTGGCGGCATGGCCCTTCTGTTTCCTGAAGTTCTCGGGGTGGGCTACGACACGATTGAAAGCCTGCTCGGCCAGGATGACGCCATCCCACTGCTCACCCTTCTTGGGGTGATCGCCGCCAAGCTCCTGGCCACAACCCTCAGCAATGCCTCGGGATTCGTGGGTGGTGGCTTCGCTCCAGCTCTGTTCCTTGGAGCCGTTCTCGGAAATGTCTATGGACAGGTTCTCGGGGCCGGTGGTTTGAACCTTCCGGTGGCCGAACCACCGGCCTACGCCATGGTTGGCATGGCTGCGGTGCTGGCCGGCAGTGCCCGAGCGCCGATCACATCGATCCTCTTGCTGTTTGAACTCACCCGGGATATCCGCATCGTGCTGCCACTGATGGCTGCTGCCGGCCTCAGTTCAGCCCTCGTGGAGCGCTGGCAGGGCTTCCAGTCGACGGACATCCTGGGCAGAGATCTGGTGGAGGAGGATCGGCGCTATCTCATGGCCTCACTTTCTGTGCTAGAGGCTCTCGAACCGGAGGCCCCACTGGTGCTGCCGGCTTCCACCCCCACGTCCCGGGCACTCAACCTGCTGATCGAAGTTCATGGCCATTGTCTGTTGGTGACCGATCAGGGCAAGGCGATCGGGCTGGTGAATCTTGCGGATCTGCAACGGGGACTTCAGCGCCGGAAGGAACGTGCGGCCGGTAAGGGGGCAGGGGCCCCTGAGGAGCCACCACTCACCTTGAGGGATTGCCTTCGCTCAGAGATGATCTGGCTGCCGGAACGTGCGAGCCTCAGCCAGTTAGAAGATCAACTCCTGCCGGGAGGCCTGCGGCAGGTTCCGGTTTTTGCCGGCTCAGGCGAAGGTGAGGCCTATCTGCCGGTCGGTTTGCCCGCTGGTGGCTTGCCCGAAGCTAGCCTTCTTGGCCTTGCCAGCAGAGATGGGATGGCCCGGGCCGTGGCCAGGCACCTTCAGAGGTTGGAGTCGTCCGCGGAGGAAAGAAGTGCTTCGGCCACCGGATCGGCCTGAGAGAGCAGCCTGAGGATGCGCTGCAGATCCAGATCTGAAAGTTCCCCATCCTCGCCCCACTTCAGAGCAGTGCTGTTCAGCTGGTCCGTGGTGAGCTGTTGCTCGTTGGAGAGAGCACTGGTGAAGGAGGTGCAGGCTTCGGACATGGGGGGCGCGGGACGCTGTACAACCCGGCGAACAAATGTTCGGATGAACATAGAGGGAAACTCCTGGGCGAAGGAAGGCCCTCAGAGCGATCTGCAGAATGTTTTCCGATGTGGGGCAGGGGGCCCCTAAAAAAAGAATTTCAGTCCGGCTTCGAAGCCGTTCTGTCGCACGCTGAACCCGGTTTCGCGATCGGCCCCATTGCTCCAGTCCAGACCGAAATAACGCCAGGAGAGATCCAGCTGGGTGTTGTTGCCCAGGGCAATGCCCACACCCACCTGGGCATTGCCGCTCAGATCCTCTGCGCCGGCAAGGCCGAAGCCACCGATATCCCCTCGGGCGAAGGCCCGCAGGCCTGGTGTGAGAAACACGGACGCCTGGGTGCCCAACAGGGGCTGGGCCCAGGTGCGTTGCCAGTTGCCCTGCTTCTGCAGTCGGAACTCCAGGGGGCCCCTGCCTTCGAGCACCCCGAGCAGATCCAGTTCGTTCTTCAGCACACGCACCCCGGCGTAGGGGATCACGGTGACCTGCCCTGGTTTGCCAATGGCGCTCTCCACGGTCCCGAAGCGGTAGCGGAAGGCGAAGTCGTACATACCCTGGATCGCAGTCTGCTGCACCTGTCCCGTGAATTGCTGCACCTGCCCGCGTGCTGGCAACGGGATGCTCTTGCTGCGGCCCTGCTGGTCGCCGATCTGGGCGTAATAGAGATCTGCCAGCAGACCGAACCTGCCGTTCTCCAGACTGCCGCGCGCTGATCCCACCGTTTCGATCAGAGGGATCAGTTCTGCCAGCGATGTGTCAACCTCTGCCTCGAACCCGCGGATGGTTGTGGTGCCCCAGCTGCGTACGGGCACGAAGCCATAGAGCTCCACCGTTGCTCGCCACGGTTCCTTCGTCTCCCCATCACCGGGCTTCTCTGCCGGCACCTCCTGCGGGATCCCAGCGCCAGAGGGGGGTGCCTCCTGGGCAGCCATGGGCTGGGCATGAACAATCAGACCGAGCAGCGTGTATCCATAGCCCAGGCTCATGACCAACTTTTGCAGGCGAGAAGAGAACACGACCATCAGCCCGTTTGCTTTCGGGCAGATCATGCAGGTTGAACCAAACCCCTCTTCCCTGCTTTATGCCAGTACAGAACTGGATAAAGGCCTCCCTCAGATTCCACCCCAAAAACTAACTGGAACATTCGCGATCATGGGCTTGTTTCCCTGATATCAGCAGGCACTGTTCTCTCCAATCGTTCGGCAATCAAGGTCTGCACCATCAGCCGCAATGTCTGTCGATTGCCTCCCGCCGCCCTCCAGCTTTCGATCCACGCCACCATCGCTGTGGTGTCCATCGCGGCATCCTCTTCCCCATGGCCTGGGCCACCCGCCAGACGGTTCAGATACGCCCGGGCATCATCTAGACAGGAGGGGCCCTCCCCAAATCCATCAAGGCGTGGATCCAGAGCTGCCAGAAGGGTTTCCAGGGCCGCCAGGCTCAAGGGCCCCAGAGGTGCATCCGCCCCCAGATCCGTCGGCAGGTCGCTTGCCATGTCGATGCCGTTCTTTGTGCTGGGAGTCTGGCGCTTTCTTGTCTAAAGTTGCCCTGGCCCCTGGCAACCCCATGTTGAAGCTTTGCCTGCAGTTGCTTGTGAGCCTGATCATCGTCTGCCGCTCCTTGGCGTTGTTCGGCCAGCTCCGCAAGGCCTGGCGCAGCGACGGTCTTTCCCTTCAGTTCCAACGTGAGTTGCGTCGTCGCGGACTCATGGCCCCCTCCTTTCGTCTTCCTGCCTCCTGAGGCTGTTTCGGCTCTGCGCCGACGGACTCTTGGTCATGAGGTGGTGGATGGCGTGAATTACCACCCCCCAGAGTTCAGCTCCTTGTGTCTGGTCATCCTGAAGCGGGATCGCCAGGCTGTTTCCATCGCTGCTCTCCAGCTGGAAGGTGGAGGGCCTGTTGGGTTGGATGCAGAGACGCCGCACGATGAATTGCCCTTCGAACACGGCGACCACAACACAGCCAGCCCGGGGCCGAACGCTCCGATCGATCACCAGCAGGTCGCCATGGAAAATCCCTTGCCTGCGCATGGCTTCTCCCTGCACGCGCATGAAGAAAGTGGACAGGGGTGAAGGGATCAGCTCCCGGTTGAGATCGATGCGCCCTTCTTCGTAGTCGTCCGCCGGACTGGGAAAGCCTGAGGCTGGGATGGAACGCCCTGCTGAGGCCGCCATTTCAGACACGGTGACGCGGACTAATACTAATGTACTTCCTTGGGGGGTGTCAGCATGGGCTTGGTCTTCAGCGGGGGTGGCGCAGGTGGCCTGTCCGAGCTGTGGCAGCTGGGCGGTGAAGGCGGATCGGGGGCTCGCGGGACGCATGGTGTGCGCTCGCTGTGGGCACCCCCTGGGCCTGGGGGCCAGGGCAGGGATCCCTGGCCGTGAGCGCCGCCGATGGAGGGGGGCGATCTTGCCCAGGCGCTGGCGTCTCTGGTGGGCCTTGGCGACCCTGGTGGGAGTATCCGCGGCTCTTGCAGCTCAGGCCCCTCCTCCGGGCCCGCGGGATGCTCCCAGGTGGGAACCCCATCTCTCACCCGGGCAGGGATGGCCGGCCAGGCCGAAAGGGCTGGGGATGTGACCATCCGCTGACAGGTTGGCCGCAATCGCCCGAAATCCCGGATTATGGGCCCGTCATTGATAGCCAGACCGAAGAGGAATGCCAAACAATCCCGTCTCCAATCTTGCCTCGATGAGTCTTCGTCAACTGAAAGATCTTGCCCGTGCCGTGGGCATTCTCCGTCCCAGTGTGGAGAGCCGTCAGGAGCTCAGCGAAGCGATTGCGGACAAAGTGATTGATGGCACATTGCCGATGGAGGATCTGGCTGCTCTGGAAGCTGAAATGGCTCCAGCGCCGCGTCCATCGCTGGAGACACGGGTGGTGTTTCTGCCTCGGGATCCGCAGTGGGCGTATGTGTTCTGGGAGATCAGCGAGGAGGATCGGGATCGAGCGCTGCAGGATGGAGCGCAGCAGCTTTGCCTGCGGGTGGCGGACGTGACGGGACTGGCCGGAGGCTCTACGCACCCGCACACACTGCAGGAAGTGGTGGTGGATAGCCACGCCACGGAGTGGTACTTGCCGGTGCCGCTGTCGGATCGGGATTACCGGGTGGAGCTGGGCTATCGCCGGGGAGGTGGGGGTTGGATCTCCCTGGCCTATTCCTCGGTGGCGCGGGTGCCGGCGCTCCATCCCAGTGAGCAGATTCTGGATCAGTTCGTGCCGTTTTCTCTGGAGACCGCACCGAGCGTGGCGCCGAGCCCTGTGGAGCCTGCGGATGCAGGACTGCATGAGCGCCTGTACCAGACGGCCACGGCGCGTTGGCGCCGCCTGGGCCGTGGATCGGAGGCGTTCCACGAGCTGGAGGAGGGATTGGAGAGCGGAGCGGGAGGTCAGCTGTCGGCGGCAGGGATGTGGGCGTCGGGTCGGAGTGAATCGGGAGCAGGGGGAGTGGGAGCGCGTCAGCGGTCGTTCTGGCTGGTAGCGGATGCGGAGCTGATTGTGTATGGGGCGACGGATCCATCGGCGCGGCTGACGATCGGAGGGGAGGAGGTGCCGCTTTCAGCGGATGGGACGTTCCGGATCCAGGTGCCGTTCCGGGATGGCCAGCAGGTGTATCCGATCGAGGCGGTGGCAGCAGATGGGGAACAGAAGCGGAGCATCACGCTGGAGTTCC
>JBEIRX010000031.1:0-18572 GCA_040375715.1 Aphanothece sp. | reverse complement strand
GGTGAACTACTCCTTCAACGTGATCGACGAGCGTCCCGAAACGATCCGCCAGACCCTGGCCTATCACCGGGAGCTGGAAGCCATCTTCGGAGCCGACAAGGTGGAGCCCGCCATCTTCTTCATCGGCCTCCAGCCCCACACCCACCTGGAACAGCACGCCTTCGACACCGGCCGCCTGCAACCCGGCTACGACCCGATGAGCATGCTGCCCTGGACCGCCCGCAAACTCCTCTGGAATCCCGAGCCCATGGGGCGGGTGTTCGGCCGCATCTGCCTGGAAGCCTTTGATCGGGCCCCCCAGGATTTCGGCCGCCAGGTGATGGCTCTGCTGGAGCGCGACTATGGCCGCGCTCCCCTGGAGCAGGCGCTCACGGCGCCGGTGGAGGGCCGGCCGGCGCTGGCGACCGCCGTGCGCTGAGGTCCCCGCCTAGGGGATGGAGTTTTCAGGCCTGCTCCCGCTCCCAGGAAGTGGCTTCTGGGATGTGGTTCAGGGGTGCGGGGCCCGACCGTTGGGGCAGCAACCGCTCATAGGCCTGACAAAACGCCTCCCCCAACGCCTCCCGCATCACCCCATCGGCTGCCAGCGCCTCCAGGGCCTCCTCCTGGGAGCGGGGCAGGGGCTGCCCATTGCTGGGAGGATTGGCGTGCAGATCCTCTAGGCTGCAGGGCCCGGGATCCAGCTGGCGCGCCAGGCCATCCAGCCCAGCGGCGAGCACGGCTGCTTGCAGCAGGTAGGGGTTGCTGTCGCCATCGGCGAGCCGCAGCTCCAGCCGCTGCCCATCGGGTACGCGCACCATGTGGGTGCGGTTGTTGGCGCCCCAGCTGATCCAGGCTGGGCTCCAGGTGGCGCCCGAGGCCGTGCTGGCGCCCGCCAGCCGGCGATAGCTCGCCGGAGTGGGGTTGGTGAAGGCGCAGAGGGCCGTGGCGTGGGCCAGTACGCCCCCCAGAAAATGGCGGGCCATGGCCGAGAGCTCCAGCTCACTGGCTGGATCGTGGAACAGGTTGCGGCCGCTGCTATCCCAGAGGGAATGGTGGAGATGGCAGCCATTGCCGGTGAGATCGGCGAAGGGCCGGGGGCGGAAGCTTGCAGTGAGCCCATGGGTCTCCGCCTTCCAGGGCACCAGAAAGCGAAAGAAGGCGTGGCGATCGGCGGTGATCAGGGCATCGTCGAAGGTCCAGTTGATCTCGAACTGGCCGTTGGCATCTTCGTGATCGGCCTGGTATGGGCCCCAGCCCAGCTCCTGCAGAGCGTTGAGCAGTTCGCTGATCAGGGGGTAGTGGCGCATCAGGGCCAGCTGGTCGTAGCAGGGCTTGCGCCGGCCGTCGCGGCCATCCGCCAGGGCCGTGCCCTCCCCGTTGAGCAGAAAGAACTCCGCCTCCACCCCCGTGCGCAACTGCAGGCCCCGCTCCGCCGCCCGTTGCAATTGGCGCCGCAGCACCCCGCGGGGGCAGTGGGCGAGGGGTTCCCCATCCAGCACGAGATCGGTGGCCACCCAGCCCACCTCCGGTTGGCCCGGCAGGCCCATCAGGCTCGCTGGATCGGGAAAGGCCAGCAGATCGGCACGAGCTGGGGAGAGATCCAGCCAGGCAGCGAATCCCGCAAATCCTGCACCCCCTTGCTCCAGGGCCTCCAGGGCTGGGGCCGGCACCAGCTTGGCCCGCTGCACCCCGAAAAGATCGGTGAAGGAGAGGAGCACAAACTGAAATCCGTGGGCGGCTGCTGCTGCGGCGAGGGGGCTCATGGGCTGGGGGGAGGGGGTGGATGGGGGAGACGCGGTGGAGGGGCGCCTGGATCAGCGCTGCAGCAGCGCCTCCACGGCCTGGCGCAGGCGGGCCTGCACGGCGGGATCGTCGCGGGGGTTGCCGGCTCGGTGGCCGAGATGGGAGTCGATCACCATGAAGTCGGCGTTCCGGATCAAACCGGCCTCCGCCGCGCAATCGGCGGGGGGGAAGTAGAGGTCGTGGCTTCCAGACACCACGGTTACCCGAGCCTGGATTCGGCCCAGGGCGGCCCCCAGATCGTCGTCGCAGCCCGCTGCGGCCGCCACATCACAGGCCAGCCAAGTGTCGAGCATTGCCACCAGGTTATGGGGATCGTGCCGGCGGTAGAGCGGGAGCCAGGCCTGCTCCACATAGGCCTCCAGGCTCCCGTAACCGAGCGCGGCCAGGGGGAAGGAGCGATAAAAAGGCTGGCTGGCGGCCCAGCTCGCGTAGATCAGGGCGAAGGTGCGCAGCCCCTGCAGGGGTTCGCCTTCAAAACCGCTCCCTGTCCAGGTGGGATCAGCGGTGAGGGCCTGGCGCAGGCTGAGCAGGAACAGCCGGTTGTGGGGGGTGGTGCGGGCCGTGCCGCAGAGGGCCAGCAGCCGCTGGCACCGTTGGGGCTCCAGCACGGCCCAGTGGTAGCCCTGCTGCGCCCCCATCGACCAGCCATAGACCAGGGCCGGCGACTCCACGCCAAACACTTCCTCCAGCAGGCGCCGCTGGGCCCGCACATTGTCGACATGGCTGAGGCACCAGCCCCCTTCGGCCAGTCCCATCGGGCTGTTGCTGGGGCTGCTGGAGCGGCCGTTGCCGAATTGGCTCACCACCACCACACACCAGTGCTCCGGGTCGAGGATGGGGCCCACCACCCAGTCGATGTCCTCCGGCCAGGCGCCGTAGGAGGTGGGCATGAGCACCAGGTTGGAGCCATCGGCGGCCAGATCGCCAAAAAACCGATAAGACAGATGGGCGTCCTCGAGGGTCTGCCCGCAGGCGAAGGAAAAACGACCCAGGGGAAACACCGCATCGCGGTAGCTCCCTCTCATGTAGGGGTGGTCTGGGGGGCGGACAGCAGGGCCGGAGCCCTCAGGAAACCCTGATGCACCTGTAAATAGCCCCCATCGCAATGGGCCAGGTGGGGACCGATGAGGGTATGGGCCCGCGGGAGGGCGTGGAAGGGCAGAGAGGGATAGAGGTGGTGTTCGGCGTGGAACGGCATGTTCCACATCAGCCAGCGCAAGGGGGCCAGCGTGAGGGTGGTGCGGGTGTTGGCCAGGCCGTTGGCGCTGAAGGCGCACCCCCCGTGTTCCGCCATCAGCACGAAGCGCAGCAGGGGCTGGCCCACGATCAGGGGCAGCAGCCAGAAGCGCAGTAGGAAGCCATTGCCCTCTGGGATGGAGAGCAGCAGCAGGGCGCCATAGACAGCGAACTGGCGCCACAGGGAGGCCCGCACCCGGCCGGCAGCCTCCTCAGGGATGTAGGGGTTTGCGCGGAAATCCCCGATCAGCCCTCGCCAGTGGCCCCGCACCTTGCCAATCCACCAGGGAAGGCCACTGAGTTCAAGCCAATAGCTCGCCAGCGTGGTCGGTGGGGCGTCCTCCAGTTCCGGATCCAGCCCCGGTTCGTGAGTGTGGCGGTGGTGCCACTGGTGGTAGCGGCGATAGAAATCGGCGTTGTAGAAGCTCAGCACCCCAAACCACCAGGCCAGGGTGTCGTTGCGCTCCCGATCGACGAAGGCGGTGCGGTGCGCACATTCATGCATCGCACAGAAACTGAAGGCCAGCCCCCATCCCAGGAGAAGAAGCCCGACCAGGCGAAGCGGCCAGGGCAACTCTGGCGATCCCCAGAGCCAACCAGCGCCGATGAGGAGGGAGCCATGGGCGAGCAGCTGGCGCCAAGCGGGCCACCCCCGGCGCTGGTTGAGATCGGCCAGCAGCGGTTCCGGCAGAAGGCGGTCGCCCGTGCCGCTTGGGCTCGCGATCAGGGGGGAGGGGGGGGATCCCAGGGCGGCCATGGGAAGGCGACCAAACATCGCAACGACAGACTCATCGTGTCGCGTCACCCCTCGGTCCTGTGGTTCGGCATGAACCGGCTGCTTACCTCTGGACAGGCCAGCGGCCCTGTGGCGTCATGGGAACCATTTTGAGTGATCCATGCCTCTCTTCCTCCTCCGGGATGGTGCTATCCGTCGTTGTGCCGAGGTGCCCGATGGATTGGCCATCACCACCTACACCGACCGTCATCAGCGGCGGATTCATGTGGTTCTGGATGCCGAGTCGGAGCGCCTGCTGGTGCAGGCCCAACCCCCGCGCGCCCTCAAAGCTGCCCGGGGCAGGCGCCGCGGGACTGCTTCGGAAACCTCTCTCGCGGCCTGACCACAACGTTCCGTGTTTGGCGGTTTTGGCTTGTCTGATCTGCAATTGTTCATCAACTGAGCGAAAAGAGGTAGTAGTAGGATGGATTAATTCCATAGCCTTGGAGGACGGGATCAGGATATTTTGGATCATTGGCGATCAGCTTGTAGCCATACTTATCAATTATTGGACTAAAATTTATTCCTTCGCTTGTCGTCAAAACGGGTGCGTTTGGCACGATCATTAAATATTGAATTCCGGCTTTTGCAATCTTCGATAGCCACCATTCGATTGCAGTCAATTTGCATTCGGAGAAGCTGTGAATATTGATGGCAAGGTCGATTTGCTGATTGCGAAGCACTTGCTCGATGTCAAAGACTGGTATGACACTCGTCTTTGGTTCTGTCTTGCGAAAACGAAGATAAAATTCCGAAATGAATGTGGAGATTGGAACTGCATCTGTGCAAAAATAATGGCTGATGGAAGGTAAGGCGGACGTCATCCTGTGGCCTAACCTGCCATAACCTGCACCAATATCTAATACAGAAAAATTGGAACGGTGGGCAATGCCCAAATGTCTATTCAGGAAATTGATTTCAGAAATAGAGTCCAGCAAATCACGTGATACAACTTTGCCATTTGCATGAAAATAATGAACCCCAAAGTAGGTATCTTCGACAAGATTGTCTAGCAATTGTAATTCGTCGATCGTTTTCAGATAATATGTTGTTAGGGCGTAAGATAAAATATTCATTTTCATCGATCGTGTTTGCCATACGTAGGCATTGTCGCCTCGGAAAAGCATGAGATCCGCATCGCTAATGTGATCTTTCGTCCATAGCAGCGGAGTCGTGACGTCAGGGTCAAACATTGCATATTGTCTTTCGAGTTCCTTCAGTCGTGGATTGTCTCTTTTGAGATAATCAATAGCATCCGGTGGGAGATCTGTATTGAACTGATAAGCTTCACTTTCCAAGAAAGGCCTTTGCCAGTCGTATAAGTTGGCGTCCTTAACAACCCTTAGGCCAAAATGCTTTAAAACGCTATCTGCTCCTCTTGCTAAACTTGTCTTTAGAATTCTGGTGCTGTTTGTCGATCTTTTAACAGACATAGAAGGACTTTGCTGAAGTGGATCTTAGTGAATGGGGGTCCCGAGGATCGAATTCGGCTAGGGCGAATTATGAGTTCGCTGCATTCACCAGATGGCTAGACCCCCGTCCAGCGCTCAGCGTGAGCCGAATCTATTGGGACTATAGGTCAGGACTCAGGGATTGCCGTCCGCCCAGATGCTGGTGGTGTAAGGAGAAGGCAGATCGGCCGTGCGACGGGGCACCAGATTCACCTATCCATCAGCTGGGTGGTGGTGCCGTCGCCCCCGCCCATGGCCAGCCCGAGGAGATCAGTGATCTGGTGAGTGAGATCCACCCCCCTGGCGAAGGGGGCCGAATAGCTGAAATACCGCTGTTCCACCAGTTCAGGCACCGTGCACACACGCCGCAGCGGGTCACTTCCCTGGGCCGGGTGGTTGGGGCTAAGGGTTGGCCCGGCGTCAGAAGTGGGGCCTCCAGGGTGGTGGTGCAGAGCACCTGCTCGGCCTGCAGAGGGTCAAGGTTACCCACAAGCAATCCGGCCACGGCTGACCTCACAAGCCAAACGGACGATCGGCGAAGCACAGCCATGGGGATGGACGCGAGGAGAGATCCCGCAGAAAACCTCCCCCGTGCAGCAGCATTGCACCGCCTGCCCTGCCCCCTGGACAACGGCCATGCTTCATGGCGTCATGGATTCCCGATCTAGAGACCGATGCCCTCTGTTTCTGCTCCGGGATGGAGCCATCCGGCGCTGTTCCGTGGTGCCCGATGGATTGGTCCTCACCACCTAAACCGACCGCCACCAGCGCCGGATCCATGTGGTGCTGGATGCCGATTCCGAACGCTCCCTGCTTCAGGCCCAACCACCACGGCAGGCTGATCAGCCACTGGCCGCCTGAGCGGAATCGACTCGCCAGTCACCTAGGGGTTGTTCTGGAAAAGCTTCTCTTCTTGGGCATGTTTTATTTTTGCTGAAATCGGAATCTCAAGAAGGAGAGTGTATGAATAATAAATAAATTTTTTCGCAATCTGGCCCCACATTGAAAGTGGTGTCAGATTTTTTCCTGTGAAATTTAATCCATACTCAACGATTGCCACGTGCTTCAGTGAGTGCGTCACAACATATTTGTAATAGTCAAAAAGACTAGTTTTTTTGGCGTTCATATAGTGATAGTTAAGATATGAGCTCAGGGGTAGTTGTTTTCTGTAGGCAGCATCTTCAACGTAGTGCTTGGCAGTGGCCGTGTTCGCGATTGCCTTTCGATAACCGTGGGCAAGAATGCGTCCAATCAGATCAGTTTCATCGGCATAGTGGGAATATTTCAGGCCAGTATCAAACTGAAATCTTTTAAAGATTGACGACCTAAATGACATATTGCATCCCCAGACATGCTTGTCATCAATATAAAGTTCGCTGCTGTCTCCCTTGTAGCTGACTCCGCCAACAACGGCGATTGTTTCATCGGCGTAAGGCTTGACCAGTTCCTTGAGCCAATCGGGAGAGACTGCGCAATCATCATCGATGAAGGCAATGATCTCCCCCAGGCTTTGCGAAATTCCGACGTTTCTCGCATTGCAAAGGCCTTTGGCTGTTTTGTTTTTGATGGCTTTGATGTGAGGATGATCTTTGCAGTAAGTTTCAAGAAACATCTCCGTTCCGTCTGTGGATGCATCATCCACAATCACCACCTCAAATGAAGGGTAATCGAGAGTCAAAAGAGAGGGTAATGCATATTTTTTCAGTGCGGCCAGCCTATTGCGAGAGCAAATGACTATGGATACGAAGGGCTTCATCTTGAATCTGCGAACACCTTTTCTCCCATGGCCTGAACGTTGATGGTGGGGGTCCCGAGGATCGAACTCGGCTAAGGCGAATTATGAGTTCGCTGCATTCACCAGATTGCTAGACCCCCATTAGGTCTCAGCGCAGGCCAGAGCCGTAGGGAGGATAGGTCAGGGAGGTTGGATCTCCCTCCCCCAGCATGGAGGCCGGTCGACAGGGCACCGGAGATGGTCCTGCCTCCCAGCAGCTCCGCACACTCGTGGAATAGGGGGAAGGCAGATCTGCCGTGCGGCGGGGCACCAGATTCACCTGCTGATCCATCAGGACGGTGGTGGTGTTTTCGATGGCGCTGCCATCCCAGATGATCGCCTGGTCGGGAAAGCCCAGACCCATGAGGCGGGTGCCATCCCCCCCGCCCATGGCCAGCCCCAAGACATCCGTGATCTGATGCGTGATGTCCACCCCCCTGGCGAAGGGAGAGCGGTAGCTGAAGTAGCGCTGTTCCACCAGCTCAGGCACCGTTCCCACCACCCCGCAACGGGTCACTTCCGTGGGGCCGCTCCGGCTCTGCAGGGGCTGGCCGGGGCTGACAATCGGCGCTTCCAGGGTGGTGGTGCAGAGCACGGGCCCAGCCTGGGCAGCCATTGGCTGGAGCCCGCCGAGCATCAGAACCCCCGAGGCTCCTGCGGCGATGCACCAGGCGCCAATCCTGCGGCCACTCCGGTCGGGTGTGCAGAGCCGTTTCGGTGAGGGAAAGCGTTGCACAACCCTGGGGAGATCGTCCATGGACCCTAGCCCGTGCAGCAGCATTGCACCAGCGTTGATCACCATCTGGCCATGCTCCCCCCCCTACCTGAGACCCCAGAGGACCAGCGAGCCCTGCTCCTGTCACTTCTGGCCACCCGCGCCTACCGCCGTGGACAGTTCACCCTGGCCTCAGGGCGCAGCAGCGAGCACTACGTCAACTGCAAACCTGTCAGCCTCAGTGGCGTCGGTCTGGCCCTGCTGGGCCAGCTCCTGCTCCCTCTGGTGGAGTCGGATGCGGCGGCGGTGGCGGGCCTCACTCTGGGGGCTGATCCCCTGGTGAGCGCGGTGGCTCTGCAGGCGGCCCTGGCCGGGCGGCTCCTGGATGCCCTGATCGTGCGCAAGGAGGCCAAGGGCCATGGCACCGGCGCCTGGCTGGAGGGCCCCCTTCCGGAGAGAGGAGCCTGCATCACCGTGCTGGAGGATGTGGTCACCTCTGGCGGATCAGCCCTGAAAGCGGTGCAGCAGCTGCGGCAAGTGGGGTTTGAGGTGCGCCGGGTGGCGGCCATCGTGGATCGGCAGGAGGGTGGGGAGGCGGCCTTGGCGGAAGCTGGCCTGGAGCTGTGCAGCCTCTTCCGGCTGGAGCAGGTGGCTGCGGCCTCTGCCGATCCCCAGACCCCGTCGTTCCTGGCGCCATGACGGAGAACGATCCTTCTCCCTGGACCTGGACGCCAGCTGCGGCCAGACGGCTGGAGCAAGCCATCTCCCTGCTGCGTTTCACCGGGCCTGACAGCCTGCGGGTGCTCCATGGGCAGACCAGCCAGGCGCTCCAGGATCTCCGCCCCGGGGCCTGGCGGTCCACCTGTTGCCTCACCCCCACGGCACGGATGCGGGGCCTGGCGGAGGTGCTGGTGGAGGAGGACGGGGCCTGGCTGGCTCTCACCGATGGGGATGCACCAGCAGTGCGGGCGGCCTTTGATCGGGTGCTCTTCCCTGCGGATCAGGTGGAGCTCGGGCCTCTGGTGCCTGGTCGCTGGATTCGCCTGGTGGGCCAGAAGCCTGATCCTCCCTCCTCCCCAGAACAGCTCTGGCATCCCCTGGCCGGTGGAGGGGGCTGGTGGTTGGGGGATGATCTGCTTCTGCTTGGCGACACCCCCCTTCCTGCCGCCCTGGCCGAGGTGCTCGCTCTCAGCGAGGAGGAGGCAACGTTTCTGCGGGTGCAGCAGGGGGAACCAGCCTGGCCCCAGGAGAGCAACGATGCCTTCAATCCCTTTGAGCTGGGCTTGGCGGACCGGGTCAGCTTGAACAAGGGCTGTTACGTGGGTCAGGAGACCCTGGCCAAGCTCGCCAGCAGCGATGGCGTGAAGCAACAGCTTCGCCGCTGGCAGGCACCGATGGGGTCTCCCCCCCTGGAGACCGGGCAGGCCCTGCAGATGGCCGATGGTGGGCGGGCCGGTCAGATCACCTCCTGCCTGCAACGCTCTGATCAGAGCTGGGTGGGCCTGGCCATGGTGCGTCGTCAAGCGCTGGCGTGCCCCACGCTCTTGGCCGTTGCCGGGGAGGAGCAGGTGCCGCTCATCCTTTCCAGGCCTGCGGCCTTCAGGGATCCACCGTCCCCGCAGGAGGATCGCACCTGAGTTGCTCAGCGATGTCTGCCGAGGCCGTTTCGAGCAGCCAGTGGGCCACAGCCCAGGTGGCGAGGCCGTCGTCCCGGTTGTAGCGGAAGATGCGGCCCAGCCCGTGGCGCCCCTCCAGCACCTGGTTGGGGGGCGGCCCCTCGGCGGAGGGCGCATGCCATTGCCGCCACAATCGCCACCAGAGCAGGCAGCGGGCCCCATCGGCGCCGGACTGGCTCCAGTGAAAGCCAAGCCAGCTCGCCACAGCCTTGAGGCCATAGCTGTTCACGGGGAGCCTCCAATGCTGGCGCAGGCGCAGATGCACATCCACGAGCCTGCCCTGCAGGGCGTCCCGCTCCCTGGCAGTGGCCCCCTGGCGTTCCGCAAGCCGCAGGAGCTGGATCCTCTCCGTTTCGCCGTAATGCAGCACGGGCCAGGCAGGATAGCGAGCTAGAAGGCCCTGGAGCCGCTGCCACAGCCGTGCCTCGCCATGTTCCGCCAGGGCCAGAATCGGCTGGTAGCGACCCAGGGTTTCCCTGCCATCCGGCGGCTTCGGCCAGGTCCCATCGGCCGGCCTGGGGAGGATCAGAAAGCCGTGCAGAAAATTGTCCGCCGCATCGGGGTCGGCTTCGATGTCGTAGATCAACACGCCAGGAGCTCCCTCCAGTTCCGGCAGGCCATCCCCCGGCTGCAGCCGTTCCGGCTGACCCTTGGCCTGCACCCGGGCCTGGGCCACCAGTTGGGGAACCATATCGCGGTGCTGATCGCCATGCACCTCCAAGGCCCCTGCCAGCGCCTCTGTATCGGCCTTCGCCAGGTCATGGAGGGTGTGCACCCCCGCCTGCACCAGCAGGTCCCGGCGCTTGCTTCCCACTCCGCTCACTTCGCTGAGGTGTCCCTCCCGTGCCGCCTCCTGGTCGCAGAGCAGCCTCCAGCTGCAGAGCGTGCACTTCTTGCGGTCGTTCACC
Organism: Aphanothece sp.; assembly: GCA_040375715.1. Taxonomy (GTDB): domain Bacteria; phylum Cyanobacteriota; class Cyanobacteriia; order PCC-6307; family Cyanobiaceae; genus Cyanobium. The sequence goes on along the minus strand of JBEIRX010000031.1, from coordinate 8,255 downwards.
AGCGGCGGCGGATGGGGCCTCTGCAGATCGCTTTCCAGGCGGAAGAGGCTGTCATCCAGCTGCCCCTGGAGGGCCGGGGTGAGGGTGAGGCGTTCCTGCACCAGACGGCCCCCCTGGCCCGCCAGCACCAGGGCCTGGGGCACTGGGGCCGCCTGTTGATCTGCGAGCAGGCGAGCCCAGAGGGCCAGCAGCAGCCGATGCTCCCGGGTGGTGCGGCGTCCCTGTCGGGCCAGCACCGGGCGGTAGGCGTGCCCCCCCCAGCGGCTCGGCCCGTTCACCCGTTGCAGCAGGGCTGGATGCGCTTCCAGAGGCCCCCCCAGCGGACTCAGACCACGCAACCGCAGACCCATCACCGCTGGAGCGCCGTCCTGGCAGGCGGTGGCCCCACGGGCCGGTTTCTCAGGGAGCAATTGCTGGAAGCGCAGCAGCTGCTCCTGAAGAGCCAGGGAGCGGTGCGCGTTCCAGCGTCGCTGTTCCCCCGGCCCGTGGCGATCCAACCAGGCCCGGCGCCGGCAGCGCAGCCAGCTGCGCAGAAGGTTGTCCGTCAGAGGAGCCGTCAGAGGAGCCGGCAAGGACGTCTCGGATGGCGGCTGCCCCATGGGCCCAGACTACCGGGAGGGTGGCCTCCCGCCAGGCCGGCACCTGGGCCGGCCCACGGGCGCCGCCCGGCTGCTACGACCAGCCGGTCTGCATTCCGTTTGTCTTGACGGCCTCCGCCCCCCTGCCCTTAGAGGCCAGTCCGATTGTCTTTGGTACCGATGGCTGGCGGGGAATCCTCGGTGTCGACATCACCGTTGAGCGGCTGCTCCCGGTGGCAGCCGCCGCTGCCCGGGAGCTCCACAGCAGTGCCCCTGATGGTCTGAGCAGCAGGGAGGTGGTGCTCGGCTACGACCGGCGCTTCCTGGCGCCGGAGATGGCGGAGGTGATCGCCGCAGCTGTGCGGGGGGCGGGGCTGGAGCCGGTGCTGGCGGCCACCCCCACCCCTACTCCGGCCTCGAGCTGGGCCGTGGTGGAGCGGGGGGCTCTCGGAGCCCTGGTGATCACCGCCAACCACAACCCACCGGAGTGGCTGGGTCTGAAGATCAAGGGCCCCTTCGGTGGATCGGTGGAGGGCGACTTCACCCAGCGGGTGGAGCGCCGCCTGGCCGCAGGGGGGATCACGGTGCCGATCGCCGGCGACACGGAGCGCTTCGATGCTCTCGGGACCTACGTGGCGGGCCTGCGGGCCAAGGTGGACACCGTTTCCCTGGCGGCGGGTCTGGAGCGGCTGGGTTTGCGGGTGATCGTGGATCCCATGCACGGCTCGGCGGCGGGAGTGCTGAGTGCCCTTCTTGGGGAGCAGGCTGCAGCTTCGGGGGTAATCCGGGAGATCCGCTCCTCGAGGGATCCCCTCTTCGGCGGCAACCCTCCTGAGCCCCTGGCCCCCTACCTGCAGGAGCTGATCGCCGAGGTGAAGGCCTCCACCGCGGCGGGCCGTCCGGCGATGGGAATCGTGTTCGATGGCGATGGTGATCGGATCGCCGCCGTGGATGAGAACGGCTGCTTCTGCAGCACCCAGCTCCTTATGCCCCTCTTCATCGATCATCTGGCCAGGGCCCGGGGCCTGGCCGGCAGCGTGATCAAGACCGTGAGTGGGTCCGACCTGATGGCTCTTGTGGCGAAAGATCTGGGCCGCGCGGTGCTGGAGAAACCCGTGGGATTCAAATACATTGCCGCCGAGATGCTTGCCGGAGAGGTGCTGGTGGGTGGCGAGGAGTCGGGCGGGGTGGGCTTTGGCATGCATCTGCCCGAGAGAGATGCCCCTTTCGCCGCCCTGCTTCTGATCGAGGCGCTGGTGGAGGGTGGGGTGCCCCTCGGGGCGCGGATCGATGCGCTGCAGGAGCGCTGCGGCGGCGCGGCCGCCTACGACAGGTTGGATCTGCGCCTGGCCGATATGGCAGCCCGGGCCAGGCTGGAAACTCGCCTGGCGGACCATCCCCCGGTCGAGGTGGCGGGCCTGCCCGTTCACGAGGTGATCCGCACCGATGGGGTCAAACTCCGCCTGGGGCCCAGCCATTGGCTGATGCTGCGCTTCTCGGGAACCGAGCCCCTGCTGCGTTTGTATTGCGAAGCGCCCTCGGCTGAAAGGGTGACCGAAGTGCTGGCCTGGGCCCGTGCCCTGGCGGAAGCGAGCTGATGGCCAGTCTCTTGGGCCCACGAAAGTGCCTGGTGATCGCCAGTGGCAATGCGGGCAAGGTGCGGGAGTTCGCCAATCTGCTGGCCGATCTGGATCTGGAGATCCGCCCCATGCCGGAGGAGCTCGAGGTGGAGGAGACCGGCTCCACCTTTGCGGAGAATGCCCGTCTGAAGGCGACCGCCGTGGCGAGCACCACAGGGTGCTGGGCCCTGGCCGATGATTCCGGCCTCAATGTGCTGGCTCTGGGGGGAGCGCCGGGCGTGTATTCCGCGCGTTACGCCTCCACCGACCCCGCACGCATCGAGCGTCTCCTGAGGGAGCTTGCCGCTGCCCAGGAGGCGGCTGCTCAGGCGGGGAGGGCTACGGATCGTCGAGCCCGTTTCGAGGCAGCCCTGGCTCTGGCCGATCCAGAAGGCCGCGTGCAGCTGGAGGTGGAGGGCACCTGTGAGGGCCTGATTCTCGAGGCACCCCTTGGCGAGGGTGGCTTTGGCTATGACCCTGTGTTCTGGGTGGAGCAGGCCGGGCAGACCTTCGCCCAGATGGATCCCGCCCTGAAGGCCCAGCTCTCCCATCGTGGCAGGGCCTTTGCAGCCCTGAAGCCCCAACTGCGGCAAGCCCTGGGCTGAGGTTGAGGTGTCTGCCAGAACATCTCAGGGGTGGGGGGCTATCAAGCCTCTGGGATCGCCGCCAGATCGCCGATCACTGGAACCCAGCGGTGCAGCTGCCAGCTCACCCCTCCGCTGCGCACCATTGGATCCCCTTCGATGACAGCCATGGCGGAGGGGTAATCCTGTGCCTCCAGCAGGAGCAGACCCCCACCTCCGGGCTCATCCGCCCTATCCACCAGGTAGCCGCTGCTGATGTTCCAGCCCTGCTCCTGCAGGCCGCGTACCCAGCGGCCATGGGCCTCCAGATGGGGCCGGAGACGATCCCGGGGCCAGAGAAAGCTTTCCTGCTTGACGAACCAGGCCATCCCCTGCTGCCTAGGCCTCCACCCAGCTGCCGTGAAGTCCGTGGGGCAAGGCCAGGGGTAGGGGCAGCACCGCCAGCTCAGCCATGGACGCCGCATCCAGAATCACCAGATCACTGGCATCTCGGCCACCGTTCCACACCACGGTCAGCACCCAACCGTCATCTTCCTGGGAGCTACCAGGGCGGGGCACCATCAGGGGTTCACTCACGAACCCCCTTGGAGCGGCGCTCCAGACCCGCCGCTCCCCGCTCTGCAGATCCAGCTTCTTGATCGCCTGCAGGGGGTCGTTGCCGCTCTCCCGCTCTGCCACGGCCATCCAGGCGTAGCGGCTGCTGAGCCCTTCCCGCCGGGGGTTCACCATGGCGAATTCGCAGCAGCGCTCACTCATTCGTTCCGTTTGCACCGTGGCGGTGCTGAGGTCGATCGAGCAGCGCTCCAGCAGCCCCTCGGGGATCAGGTCGAAATCCACCTGGCGGAAATCGGTGTCGGGCCCGATAGAGGGGAAGTCGGCGTAGTAGATGCTCTCCACCACCACGGTTTCTCCCTCTTCCCAGGCGTTGAGGTGGTGGAACACGAAGCCTTCCGGTGCAGGCACGATGCGTGGCGGCTGGCCGGCGAACGCACCTGAATCCCTGGGGATCAACCAGAACTGTCCCTGGCTTCCTGGTTTGGAGGTGAGGCACTGCGCCGCCCCCTTGAGGCCGAGGGCGAAGGGCAGGGGATTGAACGCAATGGCGTTCTGCAGAAACACCCCCCAGTTGGGGGTGATGGCGAAGTCGTGCAGGAAGGCGAAGCCGTTGAAGCTGTCGGAGCGCTCGCTCAGTAGCCGGCCGGCGGGCTCGCCCTCGGGCCCTTCCGTGGTGGCGAACTCCATCAGGCGGATGGTGCTCCTGGGGCCGCTCTTGACGCCGAAGGTCACCATGCGCTCGCTGCCGTGGTGCCCTGGATCGAAGCGAGGGTGAGCACTGAAGGCTTCCCCGGGTTTCAGCACGCCATCGAGCAGCGTGATTCCCTTGGTTTCGAGGCTGCGGGGATCGAGGGCGTGGGGGGAGCTGGCCTCCCAGAGAGCCAGCAGCTGATCGCCCAGCTGAACCACATGGGTGTTGGCGATGTTCTTGAGCCGCACGTCGAAGGCGTTGGCTAGAGGACCACCCGGTTTCTGGGTGCCGAAGACGCCCCTGTAAAGGGGCTTGTCCGCTTTCTCCTCCGCCAGCCAGCCCTCCGTGCGTACGAAGCGGTTGGTGAGGCTGGCCCCATCTGGCCCGAAGCGAACGGCCGTCACCATGCCGTCCCCATCAAAGGGGTGGTGCACCCGCTGGCCGCCACGCTCCAGCCGCCCCGGCCCATTCCGATACAGCGTTCCCAGGAGTTCGCTGGGAATGGCACCACTGCTGGGTTTCAGGGGCTCATCGGTGAGCTCCAGCGTGACGTTCCGGAAGGCACTGGCCCAGTCCGAACGGTCGTAGGCCCTGGGGCCAGTGGCGAGCGTCATGGGCGGCGGGAGGCGAGGGATGGGAAGGATCCCATCATCGCTTAACACTTTGTTAAGTGTGTTTCCGCCGCGGGGGTTAGGGCTGGCAGGGGGCTGCCGTTGGGGCACAGGGCGCCGGCAGCGGCTGACAGGGCAGCTCCGGAGTCTGCGGCACCAGGCATGGCTCGATGGTGTCAGCCCGGCTGGGGCTGCCAAAGAGCAGCAGGGCTGCGGTGATGAGGCCTCCCAGGAGAACCACGCGCTTCATTGGTTTCGAAGCAAGGGATTTCACCATAGGTGACATCAGCTCCCTGCCTTCTCCAGCACACCCTTGCTGCTCGGCACAGCTCCAGCCCGCCGTGGATCGATCTCCACCGCCTGCCGCAGGGCCCGGGCAAAAGCCTTGAAGCCCGCCTCCACGATGTGGTGGGAGTTCACTCCATCCAGCTGGCGCAGGTGAAGGGTGAGTCCGGCGTTGTTGGCGACGGCCACGAAAAACTCCTTCACCAGTTCCGTGTCGTAGGTGCCGATCTTCTGGGCCGGGATCTGCAGGCCATAGCTCAGATGGGGGCGACCGGAGCAGTCCAGCGCCACCTGCACCAGCGCCTCATCCAAGGGCGCCAGGAAGTGGCCGAAGCGGTGGATGCCGCGCCGGTCGCCGAGGGCCTGGGCCAGGGCCTGGCCGAAGGCGATGCCCACATCCTCATTGGTGTGGTGATCGTCGATGTGGGTGTCGCCGCTGGCGGTGATCTCCAGATCGAGCAGGCCGTGGCTGCTGATTTGGTGCAGCATGTGATCGAGGAAGGGCACGCCGGTGCAGGCCTGGCACTCACCGGTGCCGTCTAGGCATAGCCGTACGCGCACATCCGTTTCGCCGGTGACCCGGTGAATCGTGGCGGTGCGGGCCATGGCGCCGGACTGGCCTGAGACGCTGCTGGTTGTGCCGTTGGTCATAGGGGGCGCATCGCGGCAGGAGCCGCTCCGATCATGCCCAAACCTCGGCACTGATGCCGTGATGTCTGTGCGGCAGCATCTTGATGCCATGCGCACTACACTCACCATCGAAGACGGGCTTCTTCGTCAGCTGCGCCAGAAGGCTCTCGACAGCGGCAAACCCTTCAAGCAGGTTGTGAACGAGACCCTGCAGGCCGGACTCAATCAGCCGGCCGCTGCGCCGCGGAAGCCCTACGTCTGCCCCACGTTCTCGATCGGCGCGCTTGCCTCCGGGGTGGATCTGACCAAGGCCAATCAGCTGGCGGCAGATCTGGAGGATGAGGAGCGGATCGCGATGCTGCTTCAGGGCCGGTGATCCTGATCGACACCAACATCTGGCTTTACGCCGCGCTGAGGGAAAGCCCCCTCCACAGCGTGGCCAGGACCTGGCTGGAGGCTACATTCAACGGCGACGAGCCGATCGCCCTGCCTGGAGTGTGGCGTTGGCTGTGCTGCGGATCAGCACCCATAGCCGGCTGATGCTGCAGCCCCTCATCTCTGCCCAGGCGCTTGATCTGATCGAAGGCTGGTTGCAGCATCCGCTTGTGGCGGTGGTGCAGCCGGGCCCGGATCACTGGACCCTGTTGCGTGGGCTGATCGAGCAGGCAGGAACAGCCGGTAACCTCACCAGCGATGCCTATCTGGCCGCTCTCGCCATGGAAAACGACTGCACGCTCTGTTCAGCCGACAGCGACTTCCGCCGCTTCCAAGGGTTGCGTTTTCATAATCCGCTCGCGCTCACATCCCCGTGATGCAATAGCCCGCATCCACATAGATCACCTGCCCTGTGATTCCAGAAGCCAGGGGGCTCGCAAGAAAGGCTGCAGTGTTCCCCACTTCCTCCTGGGTCACGGTGCGGCGCAGGGGTGCCTTCTCCTCCACGTTGTGGATCATCTCCAGGATGCCGCCGATGGCGGAGCTGGCCAGGGTGCGGATCGGGCCGGCGCTGATGGCGTTCACGCGCACCTGAGTCTCTGGTCCAAGTTCGGCGGCCAAATAGCGCACCGAGGCCTCCAGTGCGGCCTTCGCCACCCCCATCACGTTGTAGTTGGGAATGGCCCGCTCAGCCCCCAGGTAGCTGAGGGTGATCACGCTCGCCCCCTCGTTGAAGAGAGGCTTGGCATACCGGCAGAGCGGTGCCAGCGAGTAGGCACTCACCTCCAGGGCCCGGGCGAAGCCTTCGGGACTGATGGCGGAGTAATCGCCCACCAGCTCTTCCTTGCCGGCGAAAGCCAGGCAGTGCACCAGCACATCGAGGCTGCCCCACTGCTGGCCCACCTTGGCGAACACCGCCTCGATTTGGGCTGGTTCCTGCACGTTCAGCGGCTCGAAGAGCGTGGGGGCCAGAGGGGCCGTGAGGTCACGCACCTTGCCCTCGAACCGGCCCTTTTCATCCGGCAGATAGGTGACGCCCAGTTCGCAGCCGGCCGCGTGCAGCTGCTGGGCGATGCCCCAGGCGATCGACTTGTTGTTGGCGATGCCGGTGACGAGGGCCTTCTTGCCTTGCAGGTCGAGGAGCATGGGGGACAGGCAGGCGAGGGAATCGGGGGATTCTCCCGCAGCGTGGGCGGCAGGATGGAAGCGCCCAATCGTTCCCTCTAGCGCCCCATGCCAGCCCCCTGTGCCATCTGTGAGCTCCACGGGGATCAGGTCAGGCGTGAGGCCTATGAGATTGGCCGTGGGCAGCACTGGCTGCTGCGGCATCATCCCGACCCAGCCCCTCTGGCCGGCTGGTTCCTTCTGGATGCCACACGCCATCTGGCTGGGCCGCTGGCCTTCACGGATCAGGAGGCCCTGGCCTGGGGGCCTGCAGTTCGTCACGCCTGCCAGCTGGTTCAGCGGCTCTGCGGGTGTGAGCGGGTGTACGCGATCGCCTTTGGCGAGGGGGCGCCCCATCTGCATCTCCACCTGATTCCTCGTTTTGCGGCGGATCCCACCAGTAAGGCCTGGAGCGTGGCCGATCTCTACCGAGACGTGGTGGCCGGTGCACGCCCCCCTGCCGACCCTGATCGGGTGCGGGAGCTGGTGGCGCGAGCTCGGGAGCTGGTGGAGCAGACCATGCTCGACGGGGAGGGTGGGGTGTGAGGAGCCCATCGCAGGGGCCCGCAGCCCAGGGTGGCCGCCGTGCTGCGGAAGACCGGCTGGCGGCCATTGATCCGGCCCGCTATGGCGCCACCCGCAATCATCTCGATGGTGCCGTCACTTGCCTGTCCCCCTACATCCGCCATGGCGTGCTCACCCTGGCGGAGGTGCGCGATGCGGTGTTTGCAAGGTTGCGGGACCACCGCTCCTCGCCCGGGCCGACTCCCCAGGTGCTGCAGGGAGAGCTTTTCGGCAGAAAGGATGGCCCCCTCGTTGGAGATGAGGGCGGCTGGAGCTTGGCCCAGAGGCGGGCGGGCGAAAAGCTGATCGCCGAGCTGGGCTGGCGCGACTACTGGCAGCGGCTGTGGCGCCAGTGGGGCGATGGCATCTGGATCGATCGTGAACCCCTCAAGACCGGCCATCTCCCGGAGGCCTATGCCTCTGATCTGCCCTCCGATCTCTCTGCGGCAGCCACCGGCCTGGCCTGCATGGATGGCTTTGCGGCGCAGTTGATGGGCACAGGCTGGCTCCACAACCATGCCCGCATGTGGCTGGCGGCC
>JBEIRX010000062.1:0-5580 GCA_040375715.1 Aphanothece sp. | reverse complement strand
CCTGCAGCACGAACTCCAGGCCGGAACGGTGGGCGAGGGCCTGCCGAACCCGATCGGCCTGGTGCCCCACGATCAGGCTCCGCCGTTGGGGGGCCAACACGTCCGCGCTGGTGAGCACTCGCTCCACCAGGGTGGCGCCCGCCAGGGGCTGGAGCACCTTGGGGAGCGCGCTCTTCATGCGCGTGCCCTTTCCGGCGGCCAGGATGGCGATGGCGAGCATCAGGCGGATCGCAAAGCTGGCGGGAATCTACTGGTGGGGCCCGGACGATTTTTGCAGGAGGGTCCCAAGGAGAGCCGAGGAGCTGGTCCAAATGGCCTCTGCCCAGGTGATCCGGCAGACCGCAATGATCTGGGCCTCGCGGCTGGCGATCAACAGCTTGATCCTCACCGGCCTGGACCCGGCCGAGCCATTCGGAGAGGATGGTCTTGAGGTCCCGAACGGACACCTAATTTGCGACCACTTCTGACATCCTCGCTCCCCTAATTGCAAACCGCCAAGGCTACCGCCGCTGATGGGCCCACCCCCCAACGACGCCGCCAGGCACTGCTGGACGCCCGCTTGCCGTTGCTGAGCGCATCGGCCTGGGCCGCACGACGACTCGCCAGGATGGACGCTGCATCCGCCGCGGCGGTGGGATCACGATAGGGCTCGCCGGCGGCGCTGGCCAAGTGATCCAGCTCCATGGGGGAGAGCCGGCCCCAGAGGGGCGAGATGTCGATGGGCTTGAAGCTGGCCAGGGTGCCGCCGCTCCACTGATGACTCGCAAGGGCCAGGCCCTGCGGGATTTCAAGGGCCACCAGGTGCAGCCCCAGGAGGCTCAGGGCTTCCCGTACTGCGGCCGCAGAGCAGTAGCTGATCCAGCGGCCTTCCGGCACAAGCAGCCCAGCGGTCGCGCCCAAGAATTCAAGGGTCCAGAGCTGGGGGCAGCGCTGGGGGGAAAAGGCGTCGTGCCACACCAGATCGATCTGGCCCTGCTCCTCCTGCAAGAGTGCAGGCAGGGTCTGGCGGGCATCGCCCCAAAGCAGGCGGCAGCTCGCACACGCCCCCTGCCACGTGCCTCGCTCCAACAGCTGCTCCAGGGCTTGGAGCGTGGAGGGCCGCCATGGCTGGCGAAAGGATCCAGCTCCCAGGGCCAGCTGGAGGGGCTGGGAATCCAGCTCCAGACCCCACCACTCCAGGGAGAGACCCCGGGCCGCGCAGGCCTCCAGGAGGAAGGCAAGGTTGGTACCCGTGCCCACGCACACCTCCACCACCTTCAGCTGGGAACCAGGGGGAAAGTGCTCCAGCTGGGAGGGGGCCAGGAAGGTTTCCCGGGCCTCCCGCAGGGCACCGCGGCCGCTGTGGAAGCCCTCGCCAAAGGAGTGGCTCCAGAGACTGAAGCTGCCATCGGCGCCCTGGTGCTCCCTGAACGCCTCCGGCTCCTGCTCAGGGACGAGGTTCTCAGGCTCGGAGGCGGGCCAGGTCATCCCAGAAGCCGGGGTAGGACACAGCGGCGGCGGCGCTGTCATGGAGGCGGGTGTCGCCGCTGGCCACCAGGGAGGCCACCGCCAGGCTCATCGCCACCCGGTGGTCGGTTTCGCTGTCCACCTCGGCCCCGTACAGCGGGGTGATTCCCTGAATCGTGAGGCCATCGGGGTGTTCCTCCAGGCGGGCGCCCATGGCGCCCAGGTGGCGGGCCATGACGGCCAGGCGATCGGTTTCCTTCACCCGCAGCTCCTCGGCGCCGGAGATGCGGCTCACCCCATCGGCGCAGCAGGCCGCCACCGCCAGCACAGGGATTTCATCCACCAGGCGAGGAATCAGATCGCCACCAATGGTGAACGCCCGTAAGGGGCCATGGACCACCCGCAGATCCCCCACGGGCTCGCCGGCCACATCCCGGGGGCGAAGCACCTCGATGGCGGCGCCCATCTGGGCCAGCACCTGCAGGATGCCCGTGCGGCTGGGGTTGAGGCCCACGTTTTCAATGGTGAGCGCGGCGCCGGGGGTGATGGCGCCGGCCACCAGCCAGAAGGCCGCCGAGCTGATGTCGCCCGGCACCAACACCTGTTGGCCCCGCAGAGAGGGGCCAGGGGTGACGGTGACCTCCGTGCCGCCGGGGCCTGCCACCAGCAGATCGGCGCCAAAGGCCCGCAGCATGCGCTCGCTGTGATCTCGGGAGAGGGCGGGTTCGATCACGGTGGTAGGGCCACTGGCAGTGAGGGCCGCCAGCAGGAGGGCGCTCTTCACTTGGGCGGAGGCCATGGGGGTGTGGATCGTGGCGCCATGGAGGCCCTGGCCGGCGATGGCAAGGGGAGCCAGGTTGCCGCCCTCGCGGCCGTGAATCACGGCTCCCATCTCGGCCAGGGGGCCCCCCACCCGCCGCATGGGCCGCCGCCGCAGGGAGCTATCGCCGGTGAGCACAAAGTGGCGCCCAGCCCGGCCAGCCAACAGGCCGAGCATGAGGCGCATGGTGGTGCCGGAATTGCCGCAATCGAGCACGTTCTCCGGCTCTTGAAAGCCATCGAGGCCCACCCCTTGCACCACCACCGGCTCCCCGGCCCGGATCTCGGACACGCTCACCCCCATGGCCCGCAGGCAGGCGGCGGTGCTCAGGGGATCTTCCGCCGGCAGCAGGCCCTCGATGCGGGTGTCGCCCTCGGCGATGGCGCCAAAGAGCAGGGCGCGGTGGGAGATGGATTTATCGCCCGGCACCCGCACCGTGCCCCGCAGGCTGCCGCCGCCGGGCAGGGCGAGGGGCGCGGCGGGGGCGGCGACGGCCATGGGGCGCAAGCATGGGCTGGTGGGGGGATCCTATGGAGGGGTCCTCCCCCTTCAAGGCATCACCACCCCCGCTGCCCGCATCGCCGCCGAGAGCGACCACACCTCCACCACCAGCTCATGCCAGGGGGTGATGGTGGCCATGTCGAGGGCCATGGGGGTGGGGGCAGCGGCGGCGCGCAGGGCGCGGGCGGCGGCAAGGGCAGCCTGGGCTTCCCTCAGCCGCTCCCCAAGGTCCAGCCGGCGGGCCTCCGGCAACACATGCTCGGGGCAGTGGTCGAGCAGGAGGAGTCCCCGAGCGAAGCTCTCCTCATAGTCGGTGAGGAGGGGTTGGAGCACCTGATCCAGCAGATCTCCAGGGGCCGGATCAGAGGAGCTTGCCATTAGGGCACCTTAGGGGCTCAGCCCAGGATCAGGCCTCCCTCCTGGCTCAGACCCGCCCGGGCACTTCGCCAATCAAACAACAGGTCTTCCAGGGTGAGGCGCTCCAGTTCCCGCTCCATGGCCTGGCTCAGGCGGACTTGCACCATCAGGGCCACCCGTTCCGTGGCGGGATCCGGCCCCACCTCTCCAGGCTGGCGGTGCAGATCATCCAGCTGCACCATCCCCTTGGCCGAGCCAACCCCCGGCCAGGCGTCCACCGCCACCAACATCCGGGACAGGGACAATTCGACAGGACGACAGGCCAGGCGATAACCCCCTTGCCGGCCCCGCCGGGCCTCCAGCACTCCAGCCCGGCGCAGCCGCAGCAACAACTGCTCCAAATATGGGGCCGGCAGCGCCTGGACAGCAGCCAGATCGTTGACAGAGCGCCAACGGGCGGGCTCTCGGGCCAACTCGAGCAGGGCTTTGAGGGCCTGTACGGCCGTGCGGCTGATCATGCCCCCCTCTCCAGCCGGGCGCAGAACTCGCTGAATGGCTGGAGTGCCTGCAACACAACAATCATCACAACGATGTGTCTAATCTCCCACAAACACCCTCTTTTGTTGCAGCACTTGTTCTGTGGACCAGATCCCGATCCGCCCCCAACTTTCCGCTTGGATCTTGATGGGCCTGCTGAGCACTCAGCTGCTGGCTCCACAGGCTGGACAGACCCAGCTCACAGAACCCGTCAGGGTGGATCTCCATTGGCAAAAAATCAGCAGTGGGGCCGAAAAGCTGGGGATTTACGCAGCGATCAATGGTGGACTTCCCCAGATCTTCGAGTTCGACACCGGCGGCTCTGGGTTTAATGCCACGATCGCCTGCGATTTCTCCAGATACAGCAATTGGTGGGGAAGCAGCACATCTGATCCCTGCCCATCCCCCTCACCACCAGCATCGACCACACCACCGCCCCCACCATCCCCCTGCCCAACAATCAGCCTTTCCCCAGAATTCTGCACACTTTATGACAGCGGTTTGCAATACAACGGCTCCCAAGTCGTCGGCTCAGTGCAACTGTTTGACCAGCCATACTCAACCTCAGCCAAGCTCAATTCAGCCAATGTGGTGATTGGCCAATCCTCAAGCATCTATGACACTAAAAAAGGGAGCTACGACTGGTATGCCAATACCTCATCTCCGTTTTCTCAACCTGTAGAAGGAGCCTTTTATGGTGATTTTGGTATGTCCATCAAACAGAGTCCTATTGGAATTAATAGTCTCGTCAATCAACTCACCTACGCCAACGGCGTCACCCCTGGCTTTCGCGTGCATGCCATCTACGGCGAGCGCCCGTGGGTTCAATTCGGACTAGGCCCAGAGGACCTCAAAAAATGGCCGAAGCATTTCACCCTCAATACCAGCACAGGCCTTGCCAATCCAAATCCCAACACCAATACAGGGGGAATTAACAATGGCAGCCTCAAGGTTGAAGGGAGCCAGACATTTTCAGGTGAAAACCTCACCAGCCTCATTTTCGACTCAGGAGCCACGACAACGATTCACTCAGGATCTGCAGCTCCCATCGTTACCCTCACCAACGAACCCTTCCCCCCAGGACCCTTCCCGCTCGCTCTCACGCAAAGCTGCTCTTCTAACACTTCTAACAAGACGTATGTGACGGATTCCGCCCATGTGAAGCTGAGCGGTCTCAGCGTGTATGGCGTGGAGGAGGAGATCTTGAGCTTTCAAGCCGGTTGCAACAGCACTACCTCTCCCCAATTCAACCAGGTGGAACTCCAGATCGGCTCAGCAAGCAACCCTGCCCCCTCTTGCACCACCTTCGGGGCCCCTTGTTACTACCTCAATGCGGGGATTCTTCCCTTCCTTAATTATGACATCATCTTCAACTTGGATCCCACGATGTCGGTTCTTGGCTCGGTGGTCAGTGAGCCCAACAGCGCCAAAGTGTTGATGTTGCAGGTTCCCGCTCCCGTCCCTCTGCTGGGCGTCATGACGGCCTTCAGCTTTGCGCGGCGGTTGCGCCGCACGATGAACCAGCGCTGATCAGCGAGGCGCCTGGTGCCTGGTGCCTCAGCCGCTCCAGCACATGCTCGAGGGTGTAGCCGAACAACGCAGGATCCGGCTCCCCCTCAGGCAGATCGGCCAGCCCCAGCTCAGCCCACCGGGCCTGCACCCGGGCCTCCAGCTCTCCGTCGCGGCCGAGGGGTTCGCCCCAGGGATGGCGCCGCTCCGGGCCGATCTTGGTGGTGGCATCGATCGCCAGCCGCCCCCCCAGCCCCAGGCGCTCGCTCGCAAAATCCAGGGTGTCGAAGGGAGTGTCCTCCAGCACGAAGAGATCCCGTTGGGGATCCACCTGGGCACTGAGGGCCCACACCACCTGGCGGGGGTCGCGGATGTTGATGCTCTTGTCCACCACCACCACGAATTTGGTG
>JBEIRX010000087.1:0-3096 GCA_040375715.1 Aphanothece sp. | reverse complement strand
AAGAAGCTGATCAGCTGTTCTCAGCTTGCGGATGATCTGCTCGGGGCTGTGGCGTTTGCGTTTCATGGGGCTTCTCCTGGCCAAGTCTGGCCGATAGGGAAGCTCTCATAAGGACTGGCTCAGTTTTTGGGGCCCACGTCACTCCCGGATCCCATGCCAATGGAGCGTGCCAAGTTGTGATGGGGAGAACCCAGGCTGTGGTGGTTTGATCCTTATCGGTTAGTAGGGAGTTGTTCGGAGTGAATTTTCAAGCCGATCTGGTGGAAGTTGTTGATGGTTGGATAGCCCTCGCTGGCCTCGGCTGCGCCAGTACCGCGATGGCTGCAGACAACCTGTAGCCCACTCTGACTCGCAGCCTGGAGTTCCGTGTGTGAGTCACTAATGAACAGGATGGCCTTGGGCTCACATCCCATCATCTCAGCGATCCGGGTGTAGCTTCGGCGGTCCTGCTTCGAGCCTGTATGGGTATCGAACCAGTGGCTGAATAGGGACCTTAGGTCTCCGTGGTTGCTGTGCTGGTAGATCAATTGTTGGGCTGTGATCGAACCGCTCGAGTAGACGGCAAGGACGGCTCCCTGCTGCTGCCAGTGCCTCAGGCTTGGGGGCACGTCATCAAAGATGGGGCCCACCAGTTCACCTTTGGCATATCCCTCCGCCCATATTTTCCCCTGGAGATCCTTCAGTGGCGTCACCTTGCGATCGCATCGGATCAGGAGCTTTAGGTAGGGGAGAATCTCCTCCACGCCTCTCTCACCGGATTGACGGTAGTTGCTGAGGAGATCCATGGCCTCTTGATCCGTGTCTTGCTGCCAGAGAATCTCCAGCTCCTGGATTAACGCTCTGACGCTGGCATCCTGCTGATGCTTCTTCAGGTATGGATCGAGGTTGGCACTCGCGTAAGGGAACAGGATCTCGGCGACAAACGTGACCGGGCAGGTGGTTCCCTCGATGTCGAGCAGCACATGGCTGATCCCTTCCCAACGAACATTGGTCATCGCTTCAGCTCCCCTGCTCCACGTTGGCTGGTGCTGAGCCCAGGCCTCGCTCCATCAGGGACTCCAGCAGGAGTTGGCGCCAGCGCTGCTCCATCAGAAACTCGAGGATCTCCAGATGGCGGCGGGCCTCGGTCAGATCCTGACCCCAGGCATAAAGGCCATGGCCGGCGATCAGCAGTCCTGCGGGAGCCCTGTCCAGGTGGGGGACTGCCCTGCGGCTGAGCCTGCCCAGATCCTGGTCGTTGGCCAGCACCGGAATTCGCACCTCGCTCTGGTGGGTGGTGATCCCGGCAATGCCCTTGAGCATTTCGAGGTTGCGTACCTCGAGATAGGCGACCCCATCCTCTACGTGGTCCTCCAGCAACCCTGGGCCATCGATCTGGGAGGCTTGAGGTCCTCCAAGTTTCCAGCTCCATTGAGAGAGCAAGGTGCCGGCCTGCGAATGGGTATGGAGCACGGCACCAGCCCCTGTCTCCCTCACAATGGCCAGATGGAGCAGGGTTTCCGCGCTGGCCCTGCCGCTTCCTCGGCTGAGACGGCCGTCTCCATCGACCACGATCAGCTCCTGCGGTCTCACCCTGCCCTTGTCCACTCCGCTGGGTGCCATCAGCACCAGCAGGGGCTCCCGCTCCAACACGCAACTGAAATTCCCCCCGGTGCCATCACACCAGCCTCGCTGGTGAATGGCCGCCATCGCCTCGCACAGTTCTTTCCTGAGCATTGCTTCTTCCCCCTCCCTTAGGGCAGGCTCAAGCGTTTCCCCAGACGGCTCGGTCCTCCTGGGCTCGATCGTTGTTGCCCTCTGTTCTTCTCCCTCCCGGGAGAGGCCGGTTGCGGTGTTGTTGTTCTGCGGGGGGACGGGGGGCACGGCGGGTCGGTGCGCTCGGGACAAAAAATTGGCGCCGTGGGCTCTAGGTCCCAGGCAGAACGTTGGAGCCAGGATGCCCTTGGTCTTGGCGCTTCGAAGGCGGCTCGCGGAACGTTTACCGCCACGGATGTCCCCCATGACAGGAGATGACACCACGCTAAGCGGCGAGAGGCTGGGGCAGCCGTCCTCCTTTGCTCGCCCCGAGCCCTGAGGCGACCCAGGGATTCAGGTCTGGCAGCGGGGACACCAATGGGTGCTGCGTCCAGCCAGACGATGGCGCATCAGGGTGGTGTCGCAGCGGCGACAGGGCAGACCGCTGCGCCTGTAGACCCAGGCCTGGCCCCCATAGTTTCCGTTGGTCCCCGTGAGATCCCGGAAGTCGCTGAAGGTGGTGCCACCGGCCCCGATGCTGTTCTGCAAAACCTCTACCACCGCCCTTCTTAGCCCCTCCAACCTGCGGCTCCCGAGGGTGCCACTGGGGGTCTGGGGGAGAATTCCAGCGGCAAAGAGGGATTCATCGGCATAAATGTTGCCAATTCCCGCCACCAGGGATTGGTCCAGCAGCGCATTCTTGATCGGTCGCTGGGAGCCCCGCAGCCGTTCCCTGAGGTAGGAGGCGCTGAAACCAGGATCAAACGGTTCAGGCCCCAGCCTCCCTAGCCCGCTGATCACGCTCTCCACGGCTCTCCCTGGTGGCACAAACCACATCTGGGCAAAGCTGCGGGTGTCGATGAAGCGCAGCTCCGCCCCGCTCCGCTCCCAGATCCTCACCCGCGTGTGCTGGCCTGGGCCTGGATCTCCTTTGCCGTCCCCGTTGCCCTCTGGAGCCTCGAGCCACAGGAATTGGCCAGTCATGCGCAGATGCACCCCCCAGATTCCCGCCTGCTCGTCATCGGGATCGCGCAGCTCCGCCAGCAGGTATTTGCCGCGGCGGCTCCATTGCTGAATCCTGCAGCCCTCCAGGGCCAGGCGGAAGAGGGCGGGATCGGGGGGGGCGGCGATGGCCCGATCCCGGAGGACCTCAACCTTGGCAATTAAAAAATCCTGGGTCTGACGCTGCAGACCCAGGCGGACGGTTTCGACCTCGGGCAGTTCCGGCACGGAGAGGTCGTGGGGGATGAAGGGTTCGGCGCCGAAACGCTATCGCCCGCGGTCTCAGGCCTTCTCGAGCTCGCTCTCGGCGAAGTTGTTGGTGTTGAGGCCGCCTTCGGTGCCGCTGATGCCGGTGTAGTT
>JBEIRX010000020.1:0-27669 GCA_040375715.1 Aphanothece sp. | reverse complement strand
TGCCCATTTGTTCGAACTGGCCGTGAAGCCCGGAGACCGCGTGCACCGTGCCCAACCGCTCGGGCGAGTTGGGGAGACCGGACGGGCGAGCACGCCCCACCTCCATTTCGAGATCCGCCAGCGACGGGGGAACCGCGTGGTGGCGCTGGATCCGGCACCGATCCTGCGGCCACGGGTGCCGGGCACGGTGGTGATGGGTCGCTGAGGGCCAGACTGGGCTTGTCCTGTCGTCAGTCCATGGCCGCTCCTTCCCTGGCCCTCCGTCAACGGCTGTACATCTTGGCCGTGGTTGCTCTGCCCCTCCTGGTTCTGGCCTACTGGCTCGGCGGCCAGGGGTTCTTTTCGCCTCCTTAACACCAGCCTCCCTAAAACCAGATCCGCATCGGCAGCTCACAGAGATCCCGCTCAGCGTCCCCCAACCACTGGCCCAGCCCCCAGGCCTGCCGCATGGCCGCACGCAGGAGGGCAAAGGCATCCAGAAGATCGTCATCCGCCACCATCCGCCGGGGCAGCTGATCCCGCCAGCGCTCGAACTCCCCCGGGAAGAGGCTGTTCACGAGCGCCAGCCGCTTGCTGCGGCCAGCGGCCGTGGCCTTGCCGTGGTCCAGCGGCACATTCCCGTTCCAATGGCGGAAGCACAGCTCCGGATGGGCCTCCAGTAGGCAGGTCCTCAGGGAGGTGTTCTGCTGCAGGAGCCCATCCACCTGTCGGATCTTTGCCAGCAGATGAAAGCTCTGTAGGCTCAGGCCACGGCCTTGCAAATCGCGGGAGAGAGCATTGGCCTCCGCGTAACTGGTGGCTGCGAGCACAGGCCGCAGCGGCGCGGGGAACACACTGCTGCGCCGCGCTCCCAGCAGGGCCCTAGCCTGGCGATCACAGGGGCGTTGCCCCTTCTCCGCTAGCCCGATGGGAATGTCGATGGCTGTGAGGGGCGGTGGGCTCGGCCCTGCCACCAACGTTTCGGCTTCTCCATGGACTGACGCTTCCACTGCAAGGACAGGGTCGGTCTCCTGCTCAGGGAGGCGACAGCGGAGGCTCAGCCAGCCCCCCTTGCAGCCGTCAACCCCCTGCAGCCAACGACCGGGCTCAAAGGCCCGGATGGGATAGGTCGGGGTGATCACGGGAGATGCTCACGATTCCCGGAGCAAAGAGAAACACCGTGTCGCCAAGCCGTTCCGACTGGCCATCAATGGCATAGACACCACCGGAAACAAAGTCGATGATGCGTTGCGCCTCCTGTGGATCCAGGGCCTCCAGATGAAGCACGACGGTCTTGAGGTGCTGCACGGCAAGCACCGCTTCGGTGGCTTCTTCGAAGCGGGTGGGGCACAGCACCACCACCTCGGGCGACCAGTTGCCGAATGCTGATTCCATGGCGCCACCGACCTCGACGCTTTACGAAAGATTAAACGCTGATGGATTCACTCCTGTCTCCGCAGCATTGGACCCTTCCTGGGCTTGCCCTGCAGCTCTGGCCAGCCTGGCTGCAGAGCACATCCCTGGATCCCCTGGAGCTGCAGCACCATCTCCAGGGCGAGATGCCTTGGCAGCAACCCATCGTCACCGTGTATGGCAAGCGTCATCCGGTGCCACGCCTCACCTGCTGGGTGGGCGATCCGGGCTGCAGCTACACCTACAGCGGCCTGAAGGAGACCCCCCAGCCCTGGACGCCTCCTCTCACCAGGGTGCGGCAGCTTCTGGAGGACCATCTGGGGGTGGGCTTCAACAGCCTGCTGCTCAACCGCTATCGGGACGGCAGGGATCGGATGGGCTGGCATGCGGATGATGAACCGGAGCTGGCTCTTGGCCATCCCATCGCCTCCCTGAGCCTGGGGGCGTCCCGCCCCCTTCGCTTCCGGCCCCGACCAGGTGCCGCGGCAGGAGCTGCAGCTGAGCTATCCCCTTTGGCCCTAGATCTGCACCACGGGGATTTGCTGGTGATGCACGCCCCAACGCAGAGCTATTGGCAACATGCCCTGCCCGCCCGCTTGAAGCTGCGCGGGGAGCGGCTCAATCTCACCTTCCGTCAGATCACCCCCGCCCATCGCCCTAAACCAGTGCTGCCCTAGCCCAGCCAGGCCACCGCATCAATTTCCACCCGCGCCCCCTTCGGCAGCGCGGCCACCTGCACACAGGCCCGTGCCGGTGCCACCCCCGCACCAAACAGGTCGCTGTAGAGAGCATTCACGGTGGCGAAATCCGCCAAATCCACCAGATACACGGTGGTGCGAACCACCTGGGCCGGCCCGGCGCCTGCGGCCTTCAGCACCGCCTGCAGATTGGCGAGCACCTGGCGGGTTTCGCTGCTCACATCTCCTGCTCCCACCAGCACACCGGTGTTGGGATCAAGGGCGATCTGCCCTGAGCAGTGGAGCCAGCCCCCTGCCCTGACAGCCTGGTTGTAGGGCCCTACGGGGGCCGGTGCCGCTGCGGTGTTCACCGCCACAGGATCTGACGTCACGGATGGACCTTCGCCGTTGCAGGATGCATGGAGCGAGCTTATGGCGCCGTTTGCCTGCCCCTTCCGCTCCGCCGGGCCCGCGGTTGACCGTGCTGGACCTCTGGCACCGCTACCCAGGAATGCCTCCGGACGGTTGGACGCTCCAGGGCTTCAGCCTGACCCTCGGCCAGGGTGAACTGGTGGGTTTGTTGGGGCCATCCGGCTGCGGCAAGACCACCCTCCTGCGGCTGATTGCCGGCTTTGAAACGCCAGCCCGCGGCACCATCTGCCTGGATGGCCAGGAGGTGGCCGGTCCCCATCGCTGGGTGCCGCCCGAATCCCGGGGGGTGGGCATGGTGTTTCAGGACTATGCCCTCTTTCCCCACCTTGATGCCTGGCAGAACGCCTGCTTCGGCCTGACGCAGAACGGAGCTGGGAGAGGCCATCAGCGTGGGGTCAGTCAGCACCGTGAGCGTGTGATGTGGCTATTGGAGTTGATGGGCCTGGGCGGGCTCGAGCATCGCTATCCCCATGAGCTCTCCGGTGGTCAACGGCAACGGCTCGCCCTGGTGCGGGCTCTGGCGCCTGGCACGTCCCTGGTGCTGCTCGATGAACCCTTCTCCAATCTGGATGTGGAGGTACGGCTGCGGCTGCGCAGTGAGTTGCCGGAGGTGCTCAGCCGCTGCGGGGCCTCCGGATTGCTGATCACCCATGATCCGGAGGAGGCCATGGCCATCTGTGATCGGGTCGCGGTGATGCAGGCTGGGGAGCTGCACCAGATCGGCCAACCCCAGGAGCTGCTTGCCCATCCAGCCACTCCCTTCGTGGGGCGCTTCGTGCTGCAGGCCAATACTGTTCCCGCCCATCTGGAGGGTGGCCTGGTGCAGACCGCCCTAGGGGGCCTGCAGATGTTGGAGGGTGCGCCGCTGGGTGGGGTCGCTTCGGATGGGCCGTGCGACGTGCTGATCCTTCCGGAGGGCCTGGCCTTCGAGCCTGATCCCCAGGGGGAGGCCTGGGTGCTGGGCCGGGAATTTCAGGCCCAGGACTGGACCTATCTGGTGCAGTGGGGAAAGCAGCGGTTTCGGCTGGGTCTTTCCCTGGATCGGGTGTATCCCCGAGGCCAGAGGGGCAGGCTGCAGCTGCAGCCCAACGCCTCTGGCTGGCTGTTCCCCGGTGGCCAGCGCCTGGGGGCCGTTGCCTCCACTGACCTCGATCAACGCTGATGGGTGGGGCTCGGCCCCTGGAGCGCCTGCCGATCAAGCTGCCCCGCATAGGGACCGAAGCCCTGCAGGCAGGCCGCGCCGCAATGGCTTCCCAGGCTGATCGCCTCGGCCAGGGCCCATCCCGCCGCCAGAGCCGCGCTCACCCCAGCGGCGAAGGAATCCCCCGCGCCGTAGGCATCCACCACAGGACGGTGGAGGACTGGGGCGCAGAACGCTCCTCCCGGCTCAGCGGTGCTGCCTGCGGCCGCCTCGGTGGCAATGCGCAGCCGGGCCGGGGGATCGGGCTGTTCAGGGGGGATGGCTTCAGCAGGGTCCAGACCGCTCCTAATGAGGGCATCGAGCACCACGCCGCTCTCCCGCAAAACCGGCCAGCGCACCCGGGGCGTGGCGGCCAGCATCCGGCTGGTCCTGGCCAGGCGTAATCCCTCCGCATCGGTGGCGGTGACGAAGACACCTGCCGTCTGTTCCAGTTGGCCCCAGGGCAGGTGATCCGCGGCGCAGGGCATCAGCCGCTCCCCCAGCACGGTGATGGTGCGCTCCCCCTGGCCATCCACCCAGCTCACGCCCCGGCGGGTGGGGGCCTCCCGCCAGGCCACATGCAACTGCACTCCCATTGCTTCCAGCAGGCCGGCGGCCTCTTCACCGGCCCGATCCCGCCCGAGGGCGGTGAAGAAGGCCACCGGCCTGCCCGTGAGCCGGGCCATCTGAACAGCCACCACAGCCCCGCCCCCGGCGGGCAGCTCCATCCCCTCGCTTGCCCGGCAGATCATTCCCGCAGAGGGAATCTCCGGCACCCGCAGAAAGGTGACCACTTCCACATGGCCCACCACCGCCAGCGGCAGGGGGGGCAAAGGGGGCAGCTGCTGCAGGGGCACCAGGTCCTGGCGGCCCGTTTCAGACGGGGGATCGTCAGCCATGCCAGCCATCCTTGTGGGCTCGGAGGATCGCCAGCTCATTGGGATCAGCTGCCTGCACGAAGAGATTGGAGCGCCTTTCCAGACCCACCCGCGATGGAATTGTGGGGAGGCCCTGGCGACGGAGCGCCTGCACCTCCTCCAGCCGACGGGCGATGGCGCTGGAAGTGGGCTGGCAGGCAGCGGCCCAGCGCAGGTTGGACTCGGTGTACTCATGGGCACACCACACACGGGTGTGATCCGGCAAGGCCATCAGCCGTTGCAGGGAGTGGTGCATCTGCTGGGCGGTGCCCTCAAACAGCCGTCCGCAACCACCGGCGAACAGGGTGTCGCCGCAGAAGAGCTCCTCCTGCTGATCCTGGGCCCGCGCCGGCAGGTGGTAGGCCAGGTGGGCGCGGGTGTGGCCCGGCACCTCCAGCACCCGCACCTCCCGGCCTAGGAGGGTGAAGGCATCGCCCTCGCTCACCCCATCGGTCTGGAAGGGGATGCGGGCGTGATCCGAAGCAGCGGCAAACACCCTCGCCCCGGGCCAGGTGCGCAGCAGCTCCAGCGTGCCACCGATGTGATCGCTGTGGTGGTGGGTGTGCAGGATCGCGATCAGCTGGAGGTCCTGCCCCTCCAGCCAGGCCTTGACAGGCTCGGCGACCGCCGGATCCACCACGACCGCCTCCCCTGCTCTGCCGTTGTGGAGCACGAACACATAGTTGTCCTTCAGCACGGGAAGGGCCGTGACAGCGGTGGCCACTGCTGAGGTCATCGGAACAGTCGGCAGCCCATGGAGCCTAGGAGGGCCCAGGCGCCTCGATAGGCTCTAGCGGTGTGCCCTCGCACGGTCCCACCGTGCTTGCCATGATCACCGTTGCCTTGGCCAAGGGTGCCCTCCTGGCTGATTCGATCGCCTGCTTCCAGCAAGCGGGCCTGGATTTCTCGGATCTCCTCAACCCGGATCATCGCCAGCTGATGGTGCCGAGCCGCTGTGGTCAGGCCCGGGCGCTGCTGGTGCGCAACGCAGATGTGCCTGTGTATGTGGCCTATGGCCAGGCCCAGCTCGGTGTGGTTGGAGAGGATGTGCTGCGGGAGCACCAGCTGCCGGTGGCCCCCCTTGTGGATCTGGGGTTTGGCGGCTGCCGGATGGCGGTGGCAGTGAAGGCCTCCAGTGGCTACCGGCGAGCGCTTGATCTTCCGGCCCATTGCCGGGTGGCCAGCAAGTTCACCCGCTGCGCCGAGGCGTTCTTCGAGCAGATCGACCTGCCCGTGGAACTTATCCACCTCACGGGTTCGGTGGAGCTTGGACCGCTGACGGGCATGTCGGAGGCGATCGTGGATCTGGTGGCCAGTGGCCGCACTCTGAAGGACAACGGATTGGTGGCCATCGAGGATCTGTTTGAGAGCACGGCCCGGCTCATCGGCCATCCCCTGGCTCTTCGGCTGGATCAGGGTGAGCTCCATGCCATCGTTGCGCGCCTGGCTGCTCTGGCGAAAGGGGCTCCGCCCTCCCGTGGCACCATGCCGGCCGCCAATGCGGCGGCGGCCGTGGTGCCCTCCTGATGGCCTCGCTCGACATCCGCCGGCTTCGCAGACTTCTCCCCTACCTCGCCCAGGACCGCCGCCGGCTGCTGCTGGCGCTTCTGCTCCTCATCCCCCTGGCCCTCGCCGGTGCCCTGCAGCCCCTGCTGGTGGGCCAGGCCATCGCCGTGCTCCGGGCCGAGCCCGTACTCCCCTGGCTGAAGGGGTTGGCCGTGCCCCAAGCGCTCCGGGTGCTGGTGGGACTCCTTCTGGTGGCGGTGTTGGTGCGGCTCAGCCTGCAGGGCACCCAGAGCTACAACGTGCAGGTGGTGGGCCAGCGCCTCACCGCCCGGATCCGGGATGCCCTCTTCCGGCACGTAGTGGCTCTCTCGCTCCGTTTTCACGACAACACCCCCACCGGCAAGCTCGTGACCCGCCTCACCAGCGATGTGGAGGCCCTGGCGGAGGTGTTCGGCAGTGGGGCGGTGGGACTTCTCGGGGATCTGGTGAGTCTGGTGGTCATCAGCATCACGATGTTGATGATCGAGTGGCGTCTGGGGCTGATGCTGATCGCTCTGCAGATTCCGGTCACCCTCGGCATGCTCTTGCTGCAACGGCGGTATCGCCGGGCGAACTACCGGGTGCGTGAAGAGCTGGGACAGCTCAATGCCGATCTGCAAGAGAACCTGCAGGGTCTGGAGGTGGTGCAGATGTTCCGCCGGGAAAGGGAGAACAGCCGCCGCTTCCGCAGCACCAATCAGGCCTACCGACGGGCTGTTGATGGGGTGATTTTCTACGACAGTGCCATCTCGGCGATGATCGAGTGGGTGAGCCAGGCCGCCATTGCCCTGGTGCTGGGGGTGGGCGGCGCCCTGGTAACAGGAGGTGCCATGGGCCTCGGCACCCTGACGAGCTTCATCCTTTTCTCCCTGCGCCTCTTTGATCCCCTCCGCCAGCTGGCGGAACGGTTCACCCAGATTCAGGGCGGCCTCACCGCCGTTGAACGGATCGATGAGCTGCTCAGCCGTCCGATCGACATCACGGACATCCCCTCCAGCTCTCGGCCCGCCGCGCTGAGCCCCGTTGGCGGTCCGGCAAGCCCTGGGGAGGTGGTGTTCGAGTCGGTGAGCTTCGCCTATCGCCCGGATGATCCGATCCTCCACGACCTCAGCTTTCATATCCATTCAGGGGAGCATGTGGCCATCGTCGGACCCACCGGATCTGGCAAGACCACGATCATCCGCCTCCTCTGCCGCCTCTACGAACCCCAGGCCGGGCGCATCCTTCTCGATGGCGTTGATATCCGGGAGATCCCCATGGCGGATCTGCGGCAGCGGCTGGGGGTGGTGTTGCAGGACACCTTCCTCTTCAGCGGCAGTGTGGCCAGCAACGTGCGTCTCGATTGCCCCCTCAGTGACCAGGAGGTGGAGCGTCTCTGCCTGGATCTGGGGTTGGGGGGATTTCTGAAGCGGCTGCCGGCCGGGCTGGACACCTCCCTGCGGGAACGTGGCGCCAACCTCTCCTCCGGCGAGCGTCAGCTGCTTGCCGTGGCTCGCGTGGCGGCCCGCAATCCCTCCGTACTGGTGATGGATGAAGCCACTGCCTTTCTGGACCCCTCCACCGAAGCCACGCTGCAGCAGGATCTGGAGCGCCTGCTCCGGGGCCGCACGGCGATTGTGATCGCCCACCGCCTGGCCACCGTGGAAGCCGCAGATCGGATTCTTGTGCTCCGCAAGGGCCGGCTGGTGGAAAGCGGCACCCACCGCCAGCTCCGCGGTGCCGGGGGGCTCTACGCGCAGCTGGCTGATCTCCAGGAAAAAGGACTGGCCACCTTCTGAAGGCCGCTCTGGGGGCCTTCCTCCAGCCATGCCCTGATCAGCGCTGCCAGTTCCCGAGGGTTCTGGCACATCGGTAGATGGCCTGCACCCTCGAGAATCTCCAGCTGATGATCTGCGGCATAGCCCGCCAGATGGCGCACATAGCGGGGTTCCATCACCTGATCCTGGCTGCCGGCGATCCAGAGGCTGGGCACCGCGAGGCTGTGGGTCAGCCGGGGCAACTGCCTGACGGCCCCAGGATTGGTGCTGCAGGCCAGTAGACCCCTGGCGGCACGGGGATCAGCCAGCAGGGGCGAGCGCACCCGCTCTAGCAGGGGCCACTCCGCCAGGGCCTGGGGACGCAGCCGGAGGAGAAGCGATCCTCCCCGCCGCAGCTGGCGGAAGGGCCTGGGTTGGTAGACGCCACCCCCGGCGGCGATCTGCACCATGCCCTTCAGCTGATCCCCCAGTGGCCCCGCCGCATGGAGCGCGATGCTTCCCCCGAGAGAATGGCCAACCAGCACAACGGGCTGATTCGGCAGCTCCTGTGCCACCCACTGGGCCACCCATCGGCCATAGCTCGCCAGGGAGGGCTGCAAGCCCTTGGGTCTGGGGGTTGCACCAAAGCCCGGCAGATCCGGGGCCAGCAGAGGCCATTGGGGGCTGAGCTCCTCCCGCAGCCGTTCCCAGAGTCTGCCGGACAGGAGCCAGCCATGGAGCGCCACCAGGGTCGGGGGACTGGGAGGGGCGCTGCCCATGCGCGACCGTGGGAGGGGCTGCCCACATTCGCGCACAACGCCGGCCATCCGCGAGGATCTTCAGACTGCTTTGCCTTGAGGCGTCCAACCGTGACGGAGGACCTGCCGATTCCCAGTTCCCCCGCCCGCGAGGCTCTCTTCACGGGCCTCTATGGCGCGGGCTATCGCCTCTGTGATCTGCCTGGGGCGAAGTTGGAGGCAGTGCTGAGCCTGGAGCGTCCCATCGATCTGATCGAACTGGAGGCGCTCTGTGATGCGGTGGGCTGGAACCGCCGACCCCTTCGCCGTGTGCGCAAGGCCCTCCAGCACAGCCTGCTGAGGGTTGGGCTCTGGCGCCATGATGAGCGCCTCCCGCGGCTGGTGGGCTTTGCCCGTTGCACCGGTGATGGCGTGGTGGACGCCACCGTTTGGGATGTGGCGGTGCACCCCCTGTATCAAGGCGCTGGGCTGGGGCGGCAGCTGATGGACTACATGATCCAAACGCTTGAGGGAATGGGAGTGGAGCGGGTCACCCTGTTCGCCGATCCCGATGTGGTGGAGTTCTACAGCCACCAGGGCTGGGAACTGGAACCTCAGCAGCGTCGCTGTGCCTTCTGGTATGCCCCATAACGTTCCGCCAGACGCTCGGGATCCTCTCCCCGGCGCCAGGCGCGTCTGAGCTGGGCATTGCTCCAGCTGGTGCGCACCAGTCCGAGCTGCCGCCAGCGGCGTCCGTTCACCACAAAGCGCCCGGGCAATGGGCGGATCGGCAGTGCGCCGCGCAGCCGCAGCACGAGGTCCAGATCCTCCATCAGGGGAATCGGCGCCACTCCTCCCACGCGCTCAAGCACCTGGCGGTGCACCAGGAGACCCTGATCGCCATAGGGAAGCTGACGGAGAACGGTGCGCCATCGCACCAGCTGCTCGACCACCCGAAACGCCGGGGATGGGTCCGCAATCCCCAGATGGAAGGCCCAACAGGCGCCGGGGCCCAGGCGAATGGCCCTCTGCACGTCTGTTGCCCATCCGCCAGGAAGCCGGCCATCGCCATGGAGCAGCAGCAACCAGGGCGCCGCTGATGCCTCGATGCCCCTCTGCAGCTGTCTGCCGCGGTTCGGGCGCTCCGGCAACACCCGGGCCCCAGCCAGCTGAGCCACGATCCTGGTGGCATCCCCGCTCCCCCCATCCACCACCCAGATCTCCCGCACCAGCCCGCGGCCACTGGCTAGATCAGCCAAGAGCGATGGCAGGCGGGCCGCTTCATGGCGTGCTGGAATCACGACCGCCAGGGGGGCCATCATCGCCAGGGCAGCAGATCCGCCGCTCGATCCAGATCCGCGCGTTTGGTCAGCAGCTGGGGCTGGAGCCCTTCCGCTGCCGCTGCCTCCAGGGTTTGCGCCAGCACCTGATCGGTGCCCCAGGGGATGGGGCTCCTGGATCCGGCGAACAGCCTTGGTGCTCGCACCTGGGGGCAGAGCCCGATCAGCCAGTACCCACCGTCGGCAGCGGGTCCGAGCACCAATGCGCTGGTCCTCAGCGTGGCAAAGGCCTCCACGAGGTCGGCCCCCAGGAGATGGGGAAGGTCGCTGCCGATCAGCACCAACCGATGGATCCCCTCCCTCCTGGCTCGATTCACCTGCCGTTGCAGCCGCACCCCCAGGCTTCCGGCACCTTGCTCCACCAACCGATCCACTGCGAGGGAGTGTGCCCAGCGCCTGGAGGCAGCGGCACCCAGGCCACTGAGGGCCAGGACCACCTCCATGGAGCGGCCCTGCTTCTCCCCTAACCTGGCCGCCGCAGAGGCTGTCTCCAGCCCGTGGAACAGAAGCTGCCGCTGTACGGACGCTGCCCGCCTGGCGCCGATGCCTGCCGCGAGCCGACGCTTGCAGCGGCCCGGTGCAGGCCAGCGGGCCATCACGACGAGTTGCTCAGAGCAGGGGGACTCCTTGCCGATCCTGCCCCTCCATGCGGGGCGGTTCACTCCTGGCGGGGCAGGTTGCCGGGCTTCACGGTGAGATCCAGGGCGCCTTGCCCGCGCCGGATCCGCAGGGCCAGAGGATCCCCGATCTTGGCCTGATCCACAGCCAGCTGCACATCCGATGGATTTTTGACCGCTTGCCCCCCCACCTGTTCGATCAGGTCACAGGCCTTGAGGCCACCCTGGTCTGCGGGACTCCCGGCCATCACATCCACCACCACCACCCCGTTCACTTCCGGCAGCCGGCATTGATCTGTGCTGCTGTTGATCTCCCGCGCCAGCTGTGGGGTGAGGGCCTCCAGACGAACGCCGATGTAGGGGTGGCTGGCGAAGCCCCGCTCCATGATTTGAGCGGCGATTTTCCGCGCGGTGTTAATGGGGATGGCAAAGCTCAACCCCGCACCTGGCGCTTGCCGGATGGCCGTGTTGATGCCGATCACCAGGCCGCGATCGTTGATCAAGGGCCCCCCACTGTTGCCGGGATTGACGGCCGCATCCGTCTGCAGGTAGGGCACCCGTTGCCCTTCCCCGACCGCATTGGTGCGCTGGATGGCGCTGATGATCCCTGCGGTGACGGTGTTGTCCAGTCCGAGGGGGTTGCCGATCGCGATCGCCCATTCGCCAGGCCGCACCTTGTTGGAGTCCCCCAGAGGGGCCACCGGCAACCCCGTGGCCACCACCTTCACCACGGCCACATCCGTGAGGGGATCGGCCCCCAGCACCTTGCCGGAGAAGCTGCGGCCATCCGGCAGGGTCACCCCCACCTGGCTGGCGCCATCCACCACGTGGGCATTGGTGAGCAGGATCCCATCGGAGCGGGTGATGAACCCAGAGCCCTGCCCCTGTTGCTGTTGGATCGATGGCCCCCGCCCAAAGAGTCCTCCAAGGGGGTTCAGGGTGCGTTTGACCGTATCGATCCTCACCACGGCCGGCCCCACCTTCTCCACGGCGGCAACGATCACGTTGCTGGTGGGCTGAAGGGAGGGGGCGGGCGGTGCATCGCTGATGCGCTGCTTTTCAGCCTGCGGCATCCGTGGCTGCAGCACCCCGGTGCAGCCGCTGAGCAGGGAGAGCATCGCTGCTGCGGGCAGGGTCAGGGCAAGTCGACGCGCAACCATGACAGAGGAATGGCCAGCCAGCATTAAAAGCCAACCACGAGCAGGAGGCGGCCCTCGGCCCTGCTTATATTCCCTGTTCGACGAGGGGGAGGTTGGTGCAGCGCGGCGAAGACCTCTGGTCCCAGGTAAAGGACGCCCTCAAGGCCACCCTCAGCAAGCCCACCTTCGAAACCTGGATCCGACCGGCCCGTTGCCGTGATTTCCGCGATGGTTGCCTGAGGCTCGAGGCGCCCAACACCTTCGCCTGCACCTGGCTGCGCAAGCACTATCTGGTACAGATCCAGCAACTGGCAGGGGACCTCACCCAGGGTCCCGTCACGGTGCTGTTGGAGGTCGCTGCTGAGGACTCCCTCTCACCGGCAGCGTCCCCATCGGCCCCAACACCGCTGCGTGGTCCAGAGGGCGGTGAATCCAGGTCCGATGGCCCTGTTGGTGGCCTTCCCCTGCAGGGGGCTGGTGGCCGGGGGAGCGGCAACGGCCTGGGGCGTGGGGAGTTGCTTGGAGGAGAGGCCGGTCTCAACCCGCGCTATGTGTTCAACCGTTTTGTGGTGGGCCCCAACAGCCGGATGGCCCATGCCGCCGCCCTGGCCGTGGCGGAGGCACCGGGGCGGGAATTCAACCCGCTCTTTCTCTGCGGTGGAGTGGGTCTTGGCAAAACGCACCTGATGCAGGCGATCGGTCACTACCGCCTGGAGATCAATCCGGATGCCCGGGTCTTCTATGTCTCCACGGAGACGTTCACCAACGACCTGATTCAGGCGATCCGCAAGGATGGCATGCTGGCCTTTCGCAATCGTTACCGAGCTGCGGATCTGATTCTGGTGGATGATATTCAGTTCATTGAAGGGAAGGAATACACCCAAGAGGAGTTTTTCCACACCTTCAATGCATTGCATGAGGCCGGTCGCCAGATTGTGATTGCCTCCGATCGTCCGCCCAGCCAGATTCCTCGGCTGCAGGAGCGTTTGATCTCGCGGTTTTCCATGGGCTTGATTGCGGATATTCAATCGCCGGATCTCGAAACCCGTATGGCCATCCTGCACAAGAAAGCCGAGCAGGAGCATATGTCCCTGCCGCGGGAACTGGTTCAATACATCGCAGGGCGCTTCACCTCCAACATCCGCGAACTGGAGGGAGCCCTGACCAGGGCGGTGGCTTTCGTATCGATCACGGGCCTGCCGATGACGGTGTAATCCGTGGCTCCCATGCTGGATCCCTCCGGTTCCAGCGTGGAAGTGACCCCCCAGCAGGTGCTGGACAAGGTGGCCGAAGTGTTTGAAGTGGCCATCGAGGAGATGCGAAGCCCTAGCCGCAAGAGAGCCGTGAGCCAAGCGCGGCAGGTGGGGATGTTTCTGATGCGTCAGAGCACCACCCTTTCCCTGCCAAGGATTGGCGAGGTGTTCGGTGGTAAGGATCACTCCACAGTCATGTATGCTGTAGAACAAATTGAGAAGAAGATCAACAACGATCCCGCGTTGGCTCGGCGCATTCAGCAAGTGAGAGATCTCCTGCAGATTGATTCTCGGAAGCGCCGTTGATGAAACGGGTATTGCTGGTGATGATGCAGCCACCAGGCTGTACCGGTGTGCAAGCACTTGTTTGCAGGAAGTTGTTGCCATATGTTGAATCTTATGGCTGGGAGCTTCATTTTGTAGGTCCCTCCCCGGTGCTGGTTTCTGTGTTGACTGAAGACTTAGATTATCCGCGCGATCGGCTCCATTATTCTAGCCAGGTTTCTTTTTCAAAGCGTTTCTCGGTGCGAAAGAATCGGTGCAAGAAAACATCAATTGGTTTCTTTGTCAATGGTTTACTGCAGCTATTAGCGAGATCTATTGAGCGATTATTTGGCCATGATAGCGACTCTTACCTCCTGGAGGGGATCCGGCGCGCTGTGATGAAGGCGGAACGGGAAATCGGATTTGATCTCATTGCGGGGAAAACTCCAGACTTTCGAGTGTTGTGTCTTGTGAGTCAGGTTGCTGCTGACTTTAAAAAGCCATATCTTGCCTTGATTGATGATCCTTATGGGGCCAGAGATGAAGCAGGATTCTATCCAAAGGATCCGGAGCTTCAGCGCGCTGTATTGAATCAGTCTTCGGGAGCTATTTTTATGTCACCCCTAACCAAAGACCGCTACATAAACGCCGATCTTATTTCAACGAGCAAGGCCTATCAGCTCACCGACAGCTATCCTGAATCCCCTGAACTCTACGAACCTGTTCTTGGCATCACATCAACGTCGTCAAGCTCTTCAAACTCGTCCCCACTGAAGCTCATCCACCTTGGTATGTTGCCGGAATGGCGTCCAGTTGAACCACTCCTTGAGGCTCTGCATCAACTCGCCCACTCCAGTCAGCCCACATCGTGCTGTCTTGAACTGTCCATTTATGGTTTTCTCTATGCTAGTGCGCGTCAGAAGATTCATGATGACCCACTGCTGTCTCGTCTGATTCATTTAAAACCTATGGTGTCTTATATAGAGTCCCATCGGCTAGCAGCAGAAGCAGATCTACAGCTTGTGGTGATTGGCCCCCGTCATCTTGATAACTATCCTTCCAAGTTCTTTGAATATCTTGGTCATGGCAAACCGGTCCTGGTTCTTGGGCCTTTGCAGAATCCGCTCAAGGAGATTGTTGATCAGTTGGGGATAGGGCTCTTTGTAGATGTCAAGGATTCGGAAGCAATCCATGCTGCACTAAAACTGTTGCGGAGTAACTATTCGGTCTTCCGGCAGGCCTATTTGGCACACGCTTCAGAGATCCAGTTCTATAGTGCCCAGCGGGTTGCTGAACGCTTCTGCGCTGTGCTTGAGGCATCTCTTGCCTCGCGATGATCGCTTTAGGCCCCAGTGATTGGTGAGGCCTGATCCAGTCCCTCCACCTCGCCGTTGAACACCCGACTGACCAGAATATCTGGGGCTTCAATCGTCATGAGATCAGTCTTGCTGAGTGTCGTGCCCACCTGCCTGAACAACCGGTTGGCTTGGCGCATCCGTGCCCGATCGATCGCATTTCGGATGGAGCGGGCATTGGCAAAGTATGGCAGTTGCCTCCTGCGTTGGATGTATTGAGAGAAGGCAATCTGGGCCTCTTCACTGAATCGATAATTCTCATTGGCGAGAATTAATTGTGCGATGGCCAATAGCTCCTGGTCAGAGTAGTCTGGGAAATCAATGTGATTAGCTACCCTGGAAGAAAGCCCTGGGTTGGATTGATAAAATACATCCATTCTCTCCTTGTAGCCAGCAAAAATGACAACCAGATCGTTGCGACTGTTCTCCATCACCTGCAGCAGGATTTCAATGGCCTCTGATCCGTAATCCCTTTCGTTATCAGGTCTGTAGAGGTAATAAGCCTCATCGATGAAAAGCACTCCTCCCATGGCTTTCTTCAGCATCTCTCTGGTTTTTGGGGCCGTGTGACCGATGTATTGCCCCACCAGGTCATCCCGCGTTGCCGTCACCACATGCCCCTTTCGCAGATAACCGAGGCTGTGGAGGATTTGCGACATCCGTTCCGCAACGGTTGTCTTCCCCGTGCCTGGGTGGCCTGTGAATGACATATGCAAGCTGGGAGGGGTGGTTTGCAGCTCCATCTGCTCCCGCGCTCGATTGACCACCAGCAGCGCAGCAATCTCCCTGATTCGCGCCTTCACCGGCTGCAGCCCAATCAGCTCCTGATCCAGTTGGCTTAAGAGCTCCTGGATCCCTGCTGTGTCATAGGCGGCCTGAAGGTCGATGCAGGGCTCATCGGATTCAACGCTTTCAGATAAGGCCATCAATTGCTGCCGCAAAGGACGTCTCGTCAGGCCCAATGGACTCAGCTTCCCCCTCGGCGCGGAGGGTGAGATTCACATAGGTCCGTCCAAAACTGATGTCCGGGAATCGTCCCGCTTCTTCGGAAAGGCTGTTGAGCCGTTCCAGAAACTCCCGGGTGCTCTCGTAATCCTCGAATTCGATGCGCCTCTCCAATCGCTCAGGACGCGCTCGGTGGGTCCAGGGTTGTTCCATGGCCTCAGATTACGCCTGCTTCTCCAGGGCCCAGGCAGGAGCATTGCCTTCCTCCTGAGGGGCATCCAGGCAATCCGTTCGGGCCTGGCTCAGGCGGGTCGCCCAGGCTGCGGCATAGGCCTCATTCGCGGCGCGTTCTGTGGGATCGCTGCAGCTCAGGGCATGGGGAAAGGTGCCCCGGATCGCCGCATTGGTGACGCAGAACATGGATTTCTGAAAACTCATGCAGATCTTGACGCGCACATCCCCTTCTCCCCGCCCCTGCTCCCGATACCAGCTGTGCAACCGCTCCGGAAGGTGCCGATACATATCCTGCATCAGCAGGCTCGGTGGAATGCCAGCCCCCATGGTGGGCAGGGGATCTGCATAGAGGGCCCCATAGGCGAAGGCCCCCTGATCCGGAGAGATCTGCTGGGCCTGGGCGTTGAACGACACCGTTCCCAGAAAGGGTGTGCCTCGCAGAAACACCGCCTCCACATAGGGAACAGCCACATCCATCAGAAAGGTGAGCCCCGCTTCAGGGGGCAAGACCCAGAACAGCTGGCCACCCAAGTTCACCTGGTAGGTGATGGGATTGGCCGCTGCCGCCACAAGTCCAGCCTTGATGAATTCAACAACATCTTCCACGCTGTTCACTGTGCCCTCTCCTTCAGCTTTTGCCAGATCAAGGAAGAGATCACTCATCACCCGCCAGAACTGGCCCAGGGCATGGGTGGTGGCAGCGGTGCGGATCAATTCAGGGAGGAACTGGGGAAAGAGGGGATTGAGTAGAGCCAGCAGGGGATCCCGTGCCGTCTTCCTGCGGATAATGGCCTCACAATTGGCTTGGAATTCCTCGCTGTCGAGATAGGCATCAAGCCCTCCGGTGCCATGCCAGAGCATGGCGCGCATGCAATATTCGGCATACTCAAAATTGATGCGATCGTGGTTCAGATGACGCCAGATCTTGCTCGGGCTGTGATCGCCATCAAGATATTTAAAGATCGGAAATGGATTGAGAAACTGGCTCTCCGCCTGATAGATCAGGTTGCGGCTGTAGGCATCGAGCACGATTCCGTAGCTCTCCAGCACATCCACCACCTGCATCACGTGGTCGGCTGATTCCGCCAGAAGGGTTTCACCGGCGAGCAGCCGCCGCTGCAGGTCCTGAGCCGTTGGTTGTCCGCCGCTGCGGGTGAGGAGCTCCGGAATGACCGGCATCAGCCCACCTCCCGGCTCACCAGGGCCTGGGCGATGGCCGGAGCCTGGGCCATCGCCGTGGTGGTGGTTTCCGAGAGGGTGCCCAGCAGGGCTGGCAGCACCCCCAGGAGCACCACCGCCAAGCTCAGGGCCGTGGCTGGGATGGTTTCCCGTGAGGCCACTGGCGCCAGGCGGATGTCCAGCCGGCTGTGGCGGGCCGGATCCTCCACCGGGGTGATGGCCAGCCGACCGAAGTACACCCGGTTGACCAGCAACAGGAAATAGACCGCCGTCAGGCCGGAGCCCACCATGCACAGCAGGGTGGCCGCCGGGAAGGTGGCGATCGACCCGCGGAACACGAGGAATTCGGAGATGAATCCCGACATCCCAGGCATTCCGGCACTGGCCATCACCCCAAGGATCATGAGGGTGCCGGTGAAGGGCAGCCCCCGTTCAGGGTTGAGCAGACCGCGCAGCACCTCCAGATCACGGGTCCCGGTTTTCCGATACACGATCCCCACCAACAGGAAGAGCAGGGCTGAGATCAACCCATGGCTCACCATCTGAAACTCCGCCCCCAGCAGGCTCACAGGGGTGGCCGCTGCCGCAGCCAGAAGGATCGATCCCATGTGCCCCACGGAGCTGTAGGCCACCATGCGCTTCATGTCCCGTTGGGCGATGGCCGCCAGAGATCCGTAAAGCACTGAGATGGCAGCCCAGATCGCCAGCCAGGGAGCCATCACGGCCCAGGCTTCTGGAAACAACCCCAGCCCGAAGCGCAACAGGCCATAGGTTCCGAGTTTCAGGAGCACCCCGGCCAGCAGCACTGAAACGGGCGTGGAGGCCTGGGTGTGGGCATCCGGCAGCCAGGAGTGGAAGGGCACCAGGGGAATCTTGATGCCGAATCCCACCAGGAGCATCGCCAGCAGCACCAGCTGGCTTCCCATCCCCAGCTGCTCTGCGCTCACGGGCAAAAAACTGAAATCCGCCGACCCTCTCAGCACCGCAAGGGCCAGAAATGCCGCGAGGATCAGTAAGCCGGAAACGGCGGTGAAGATCAGGAATTTCGTGGCGGCAAAGGCCTTGCCCGTTCCACCCCAGATGGAGATCAGCAGCCAGAGGGGAATCAGTTCAAGCTCATAGAAGAGCACGAAAAGCAGCAGATTCTGGGCGAGAAAGGCCCCATTCACCGCCCCACTGATGAGCAGCAGCAGGGTGAAGTACACCCGGGGGCGTTGACTGATGTCTCGGGTGCAGATCACAGCCACCAGGCTCAGCGCTCCGTTGATCAGCACCAGTGGTAGGGAAAGGCCATCGATCCCCAGGCTGTAGGTGAGGCCAAGCCCCTGGATCCAGGGAATGGATTCCTGCAGCTGCATGGAGCCATCGCTGGGATCAACCGCCAGCAGCACCACCACGCTCCAGGCCACCTGCACACAGAGCACCCCGAGGGCCAGCCTGCGCATCAGGCCGGGCGCTGGATGGCCGGGCCAGACCACCAACAGCAGGCAACCAAGAAAGGGAATGAGGAGCAGAAGCGTCAACATCAGCTCACCTCCCCACCTGCCACCACGCCAGGCCTGTGAACAGGACCACAATCGCGGTGATCACGGTGAGCACGTAGCTCTGCAGCTGGCCGCTCACCCCAAGTTTCCATCCCTCGGCGGTGGCCAGGGAGGCCAGGCCCACCCGTTCGGCAAGCTGATTCACCACGAGGCGATCAAAGCCATTGGTCAGCCGCGCCAGGCCAGCCACGAAGGCCACGATGGTGTTGCGGTACAGACGATCGGTGTAGAAATCGGCGGCCAGAAGATCCTGCAGGGCCCGCAACGGGCGGATCACCGAGCGGGCGGAGAAGCTGGCCACGGGCAGGGCGAGCTCCGCCACCACGCCCACCACCCCGCTGGCCAGCACCAGGACTCCCGCCACCGTGGACACCGGCCCCAGCCCGAGATAGGGCTCAAGCCTGCGCATCACCACTGGCAGGAGGGCCACAAGCACCCCCAGGCTGACCATGGGAAGGGCCATCAACCAGAGCACCTCCGGGGTGCGTCTGGTCTTGGGGTGGGGCACGTCGAGAAACACCTGGCGATAGACCCGCACCAGGTTGAACACCGTCAGAAGGTTCGTGATCAGCACCACCCCCGCGAACAGGGGGTGGTGCGGCAGGAGCACCTCCACCAGGCGGGCCAAACACCAGAAGCCCGCCAGGGGGACCAAGCCCGTGAGGGCGGCCCCCCCCAGGAGGTAGGCGCTGGTGGTGGCAGGCATGCGGGAACCCAGCCCCCCGAGTTCGGTGATGTCCTGGCAGTTGGTGGTAGCGATCACACAGCCCACACTCATGAAGAGCAACGCCTTGCTGAGGCCATGGGCCAAAAGGAGCAGCAGGGCAATCGTGGGTTGCTGCAGGGCGATCGCGATGAACACCAGTCCGAGATAGGAGGTGGTGCCGTAGGAAAAGGCCCGCTTGAGATCCACCTGGGCGATGGCCACCAGAGCCCCTGCCAGGGCACTGATCGTGCCCACGGCCAGGAGCACATTCACCGCCAATGGGGAGAGGCGCAGCAGGGGCAGCACCTTCACCAACACCAGGGCGCCGCAGGTGACCACGGCCGAATTCCGCAGGATCGAGGCCGGATTGGGGCCTTCCATGGCTTCGTCCAACCACAGATGCATGGGGAACTGGGCGCACTTGCCCATGGGCCCAGCCACCAGGCCGAGCCCGATCAAGGTGCCGGCCAGGGGGCTGATCCGCCCCTCCTGCAGGGCTGTCTGCGACCACTGCTGTAGATCGGAAAAGGTGAGGGAGGGCGCCCAGGCTGCCAGGGCCACCACACTCATCAATAGGAGCACGTCACCCACCCTCTTGGTGAGAAAGGCATCCCGTGCTGCTGTCACCACAAGCGGTTGGGCATACCAGAACCCCACCAGCAGATAGGTGGAGAGCGTGAGCATCTCCAAAAGGAAATAGGTGATGAACAGGTTGCTGCTCAGCACCACCCCCGCCATGGCCCCCTCAAAGAAGCCCACCAGGGCATAGAAACGCGCCAACGACCATTCTTTGTCCAGATAGCCGAGGGCAAACACCTGTCCCACCAGGCTCATGAAGGTGACCAGTTCCAGGGCGGCCAGGTTGGTGAGGGAGAGATCAAAGCCAATGCGCAGGTCGAGATCCGCCACGTGAAACCAGCGCAGATCCAGCTGCTGGGGGCCGTGAATCAGCACCTCGCGAAGGATCAGGCTGCCGTGGATCACGGCCACCAGGGTGAGCAGCAGATTCAGATAGGCCGCCGGACGGGGACCATTGCGCTTGATCCAGCCGGCTGCCCAGGGCAGGGAGAGCAGCACCCCGCTGAAGCCATAGAGGGGAAGGAGCCAGGCCAGCTGGATCGGGAGCGGAAGGGCTGGAACCAGAGGCAGGCTCGTCATGTGGACGCCATGGCGAGGAAGGAACGAAGGGGCCGGATCAAACCGCTGCTCGGGCCAGGGACGGGGGAGGGGCGGATTCGAGGCTGGTCAACCAGGCCTCCAACGCTTCTCCATGCTGCCGCTCTTCCTGCCACAGATCGTGGAAGAACGCTTGATTTTCAACATCACCGATCCGCTGGCAGAGGGCTATGGCCTCCGCGTAGTGCGCCACCAGCTGCTCCTCCAGGGCCAGGTTCAACCGCAGGAGGTCCGTGAGGTTGGCGGCATGGCTGGCGGGCTGGAGCTGGGAGGCCCCTGGGGCCACCCCAAGGCGGATCATGCGGCTGACGATGCGTTCGGCGTGCTGCATTTCCTCCACGGTCTCCCGTCGCAGACGATCGGCCGAATCGCTGTCTCCCCAGATCTCCAGGAGGACGGCCTGGGTCAGGTATTGCTGCACGGCTGTGAGTTCCAGGCTGAGGGCCCGTCCCAGATCGGCAAGCACGCGTGGATGAACTGCGGACGGGCCCATCAGAGGCGTCTGGGGGCGCTGCTGGCGGTCAGAGCAGGTTCCACTTCCCCATGGGGCCTGGCAATGATGTGGGCGGCCACCAGGCCATCCCCCACCCGCTCACAGGCATCGGCACCGGCTCGCACGGCTGCGTTCACCGCTCCGGTTTCGCCACGCACCATCACGGTGACGTACCCGCCACCGACGAATTCACGGGCCACCATGGTCACCTCAGCGGCCTTCGTCATGGCGTCTGCGGCTTCGATCGCCGGCACCAGCCCGCGGGTTTCGATCATGCCGAGGGCGATTCCCGTTCTGGCGGCGGGCACGATTGCCTGACCTTGCCGGGACGGCGGGGTGGGCACCGAGGGGCCCCCCGTACCCTTGCTGAGCCCCGATCCCCCGCTGCTTGAGCCAAAGGCCGTTGAGGCGGTGCTGGAGGGAGATGCGGGGCTGGAGCTCGATGGGTTGGCGGGGGAGGCCGATGCCTTTGGATGGCTGGTGTTCAGCGCGCCCGCGTAACTCACCGGTGTGACCACGGCAGGAGAGGTCTGGGTTTCCGCTGGGGGGAGCAGGGCAAGGCTGGCCTCTTCCTTCTTTACTGACGTGGGCACGCTGGCTGCGGCGGGCGCCTTCCTCCGCGCGGCGGTGGTGCGGGCTGCAGCCTGAGGTCCTGTCCCCTTACGGGCGGGACGGGAGGAACGGGAGGAGGAGCTGGCCATGGGTCGGGGGGGAAGAAGGGGACGTTCGATGAAGACGAATCGGTCGGTCTGCGGTCCGACGGTGGCCTCAGCCGTCGGGTTCCCAGAAGTCGATGATTCCGCCGATGGTCAGGTCGGTGTGGATCTCGGGATTGCCGCAGGCGAAGCGGGCGGCGCTGCCGCTCGCGGTGAACACCCAGTTGCCGACGGAAGCCCCCACCGGGTCGACGGCGACACTGAGCTTGCCCTTGCTGCTGCGCAACACCCGCAGGTTCATGTGGGCCAAGCCTTCCACCCGTTGGGTGCACACCAAGGAGCCGGCCACCTGCATGATCTCCATCAACCCGCGCCTCCGCCCAGGCTCGGGCTTTTCGTTCCCTGGCCGGCTCCGGCAGTCCCGCTGGTCTTGGTGTCCGCGCCAGGCGAGTCGCCATTGCTGGCGGGCTTGGCGGCAGAGGCAGGAGCCTTCCCTGCCTCTGGATCCCAGTGGTCGATGATGCCCACGATCGTGAGATCACTGGGGTAGGACTTGCTGCCGGCGGCCTCCCTGGCGGCTGAACTGCCCACGCAGATCACCCAATCCCCAGGGATGCAGCCCACGGCATCCACCGCCACCTTCTGGGTGCTGCCATCGAGCACCACCTGCAGATGTTTGTGTTCGAAATCTGGAATGCGGTTGGTGGAGACCAACGGTTTCACCACCTTGCAGATGATCATCTCAATGGCCTCCTGCGCTGGCGAAGGTGATCGTGGAACCCACCGCTTCGGCGGGCACATGCCGGTCCTGATCCCGCACCGTGAGCAGCACATGGATCAGGCCCTGCTGATAGAGATCCGCATAGCGGTTTTCAATGGCCGTCTGCAGCCGCTTGGCGTGCAGCACGGCGCGCTCCTTCCCTCCGGGCACCTTGCCGTGGTAGTCGAAGCGGGCGACCACGGGGATCGGCAGCCCGCGGGAGACATTCAGCCCCTTGAAGATCTTGACGCCCACATCCAGGTCAGCGGACCCTTCCTCCACCGTGTCCATGTAGGCGAAATAGGTGAGGTTGCGCAGGTGGATCTCCTTGAAGCCGATGCCCACACCGATGAAGCGTTCGGCATGCCCGGCGTCCGGGTAGTGCCCGCCGTGGTATTGGCGCACGTAATCGATCTGAGAGATGTTGTTCACCAAGAGGCGGCTGATGAAGCGCACCATGCCTTCATCCGGTGTGGACGCCGCCGCCTGCTCCACCAGGCCCAGGATCCGTTTCTGGGCTTCGGCCGGGGCGAGATGGCGTGTGGCGTCATACACGGCTTCAGCATCCAACCAGGCGTTGAGGTTGGTGCGGCCGTCCCGCCCAGGCACGTGAACCCGGATGGCATCGGTATCGGTGTCGATGCCCATCAGCAGCAGATCCACCGAGGCTCCACAGCAGAAGCTGTTCTCGATGGCGGTCTGAAAGTCTTCCAGGCGGTGCCAGCCGCAGCTCGCCGCCAGTTCGTCATTGCTCCCATGGGCGGCACAGCCCTCATGGGAAGGATCAAGGGAGCTGTAGTGGTAGAGCACCACCTTCAGATAGCGGGTGTCGGCATGGGCTGGATTGGGAACACCCTCCCGATAGCGGCGGTGCTCGGTCTTCACCCAGCGATTCACCGTGTTCTCCACATCAAACAGGGCTCCGGCATGGGGCCGCCGCCGCACGGAACTGAAGGGAATCCGCAGTGCGGAGGCCACGGCATGGGCCAACCTGCCGTCGGCGCAAGGCGTGACATCCAACAGATGGAAGCCGCACTCCAGAAGGAAGGCATCGAAGGCTTCCGCTGCCGGTCCCCCGGGGCGACCATCAAGGGGGTCGTCCTGAAAAAAGAAGGCACTGGTCTGTTCGTAGGTCTCGAACAGGCACCAGGCGTAGAGGGTGCGCATGTCGAGCTGGGTGACCCAGGCGGTTTCGAGCAACTGCGGGGGCAGCTCAAATCCGAGTTCAGTCCGGGCGAGGTCCTGGGCGCGCTGCTCGAAGCCTTCCTCGTGTTGCAGCGCAGAGATCTGTTTCAGCACCGGCACCAGCCGGTCGAAGGATCCCTTCACCCGGGTGTCGTAGGCATGCAGTGCCGCATTGGCCCTGCCATCGGTGAGGGGATGGAGTGTTCCTGAGGCTGCAGTGAGAGGGGTCCGTCTCCAGGACCCCATGGCTCCGTTGTCGGTGCCATCAGGACGACCGGAACGGACGTCGGCCAAGCGGGAGCGCAGATCCTCCGACGAAAGGTCCCAGCGGCGACGGGGCGAACTGGGAGCCTGCAACCGTGGAGCCGTGGCCGGACGTCGGGGCATCGGGATCAGCCTCGGGCTCCGCCGGACACCGTGATCAACGAGCCTGCGAGGGTGTTGCCACTGGAGCCGGTGATCTTGCTCACGGGCTCAGGCAGGGCCTCATTCCGCTTGGCCTGGAAGGCAGGCATGGCCGATGAGGAGCCGCTGCGGGAAGGATTTCTCCGTCGGGCGGAGGGGCCCTCCGTGCCTGTCACATGCTTGCCGCGATTCCAGTCATCCCCGGTGATGTTGAGCCCACCGGAGAGTCCCTCACCCGTGATCCGTGACGTGGGGCGTTCGCCTCCCTTCGGTTCTCCAGGGGGGCTCTCCACAGCTGGGGCAACGGGGGTGAGGGGCCCGCGGGCCTGATCCCGCTGGCGGCGATCAAAGCGGAATTGCTCCGTTCCGGTGACCTTGCCAGCGGCCATATCAAAAGGGCCGGTGATCCTCCCTCCGTGCTCATAGGTGCTGCCTGTGACAGCCCCCGTGGTTTCCCGCTCGACCTGGGCGACCCGGGCGGGGGATTGCACGCTGAACTCCTGCCAGGGCGGGGTGGTGAGGGGTTGGGGAAAATCAACCGGAGCGGCGGCTCCGATCCCGCAGGCGGCCGAGAGTTGATCCGGTCCCACGTAGGGGGTGCCGCTGATGTCCTCGCAGGCGCCGCGACCGGCACCTGTCATCACTCCGCCGATCCCGGGCTGGATCCCACTCATCACGGTGCCCATCCGGACGGGCGTGCGCTGCCGGATCGCCTGAACGTCATTGGTGCTGCACCAGTTGCCGGCTTCCTCGAGGCCCGCGTAGGGGGTTCCCGTCACGATTTTGCAAGTGCCGGGCTCATCCCCGGTGACCTTTTCCGAGCGGCCGGTGCGGGTGCCGCTCACCACCTGGGAACGGGGTGTGACGCTGAAGCCCACTTTGGGGGCCTCAGGAGCAGGGCGCACGCCACAGAAGCCCTCATATTGCTCCGAACCGATGTATTCGTCTCCGGTGACGTTGCGGCAGGATCCAGGTTCGTCGCCCGTTACCCGTC
The DNA here is from genome assembly GCA_040375715.1 of Aphanothece sp. Lineage (GTDB taxonomy): Bacteria > Cyanobacteriota > Cyanobacteriia > PCC-6307 > Cyanobiaceae > Cyanobium. The sequence continues at coordinate 2,808 of JBEIRX010000020.1, read as the reverse complement.
CGCTGCGTCCCACGGTTGTGCCGGTGATGCCCGTACCGCGGAGGGTCTGGAAGGCACCCACTTTCTGGGGTGCACGGCCTGGCACCTCGAGCTGTTCGGTGACGTATTGATCCCCGGTGAGATGGCGGCCCGATCCCGGCTCATCGCCGGTGACCTTCTCGGAGCGGCCCACCATCACGCCGGACACGGGCTGGCCGGCCAAGGTGGCCGTGCGACCCACCTTTCGGGGCGTGGCTGAATTGATCCCGCAGTAGGCCTGGCTCTGGTTGGCGGAGAGATATTCCGTGCCGGTCACCATTTTGCAGGTGCCTGGCTCATCGCCGGTGACCTTTTCAGAACGTCCGATTTCATTCCCCGTCACCCGGTTGCCATGGCTGGTGGAGGTGACGGCCACCTTCGCGGGCTGGGTGCCGAGGGGGCCGGTCTGACAGAAGGAGTTGAACACCTCAGAGCCGAGGTATTCGGTGCCGGTGACCACACGGCAGGTGCCGGCCTCATTTCCGGTGGTCATGGCAGAGCGGTTGGCCAGGGTGCCGGTCACGATCTGCCCCTGGCTGGTCTGGGTGAGGCCCACTTTCCAATGGGCATCGGCGGCCGTGGCCAGGGCAGCCTGCTTGGCGCCATTGCGATTGGGGCCGCTCGGGCGGGAGCCGCCATTGCGGGCGCTGCCGGCGGAACCCACCTTGCATTTCAGTTCACGCACCTTCTGGGCCAGTTCCCTGCTGGTGAGGTCTGGGTTCACCTGGCGGGCCACGGAGGCGGCGGTGCTGGTGGAGGAGCTGGCGGATTTGCCTCGCTTGGCGAGGGCCTCCCTCCGGGCAAGCACCAGGGCCCGACTGGGGTTGTACTGACTTGCCCGCTTGCTGCTGGACCGGCGCTCCCCATTGGCGCGGGAGGCACCGCCGTTGCCGAGGCCACTGCGGCTTCCTCCCCCCAGGGACAGAGAGGGAACCTCAGAGGGAGCAGTGCGCTGCTGGCTTTCAGGGGTCTCCTGGCACTTGCAGGGACCTTTCGTGCGGGGAGCCACTTCCGTAGGCGACGGGGAAGTCTTTGCCACATCGGTGCGGGTGCGATCTCGGGAGGTGCTGGCCCGCTTGCCCCGCTGGGAGAGGGCTTCCCGGCGGGCGAGCACCAGATCACGACTGGGATTGCTGATGGCCCGTGTGGGACGGCGATTCACCGAAGGGGGGGGAGCACTCGGGGGAGTGGAGGGCTGCCAGGCAGAAGCCGCGCTCACGGGAGTGGGCGCCGGAGCGGTCACCACCACCTCCGTGCGGGAGGGGCGGGCATCGACGGCCGTGCGTACCCGGATGGGTGCGGAACTGAACCGGCCTTCGGCCTTCTTGCCACCGTTGGTGAGCGCTTTGCGGCGCTCGAGGGCGGCATCACGACTGGATGTACTGGCCATAACCACTCGAGAGGAAAAAAAACCGAGAAGGACAAAGCAACCGCAACCGCTGACCGATCAGCGCACCGAGGTTGATGAAAAGGTGCTGGTGGAATTGGATGGAAGGATTCCCCAGGGGATCTGGAGGTCCACCCATCCATCCCATCTCACTGAGGTGCCTCAGCGACCCTCGAACACCACAAAGCAGGCACCCTGACTCTGGGTGTAGGCGTCGTAACCAACAAGCCGCACATGGTGGTCGGGATAGGCCCGATGGCAGGCTTCCAGTTCGTTCACGATCACGCCCAGATCCTTCTCCCCAAAAAAGGGAAGTTTCCAATAGGACCAGTAGGTGGCCATGGAGCGGCTTGGATGAACGTGCTCCACGAGCGGACTCCAGCCCTGGGCAATGATGTAGGCGATTTGATCGTAGATTTCGTCCTGGGTGAACGGAGGCAGGAAGCCAAACGTTTCCAGGGTGGCGACTGTTTGGTAGTCACCCACTGCGCTTTTGAAAGGCATGGGGATAAAGGCGAAGATGAATGGAAATCGGCAGACAACCGATGTGACGTCACTGCCTCCCGACTGAACACCCTGGACAATCCAGGATGTTCAGCAGGTAGGGATCACTGCACGTCGAGCTTGTCGACGGTATCGAACTCGAACTTGAGTTCCTTCCAGGTGTCGAGCGCGATGGCCAGCTCTGGGCTGTGCTTGGCGGCTTCCGTGAGGACGTCGCGGCCTTCCTTCTCGATCTCCCGTCCAGCGTTGCGTGCCTTCACGCAGGCTTCCAGAGCCACGCGGTTGGCGGCAGCACCGGCAGCGGATCCCCAGGGGTGACCGTGGGTGCCACCACCGAACTGGAGCACGGAGTCGTCACCGAAGATCGCCACCAGGGCCGGCATGTGCCACACGTGGATCCCACCGGAGGCCACGGCGAACACGCCGCCCATGGAGCCCCAGTCCTGATCGAAGAAGTTGCCCCGGCTCCGATCTTCCGGAACGAAGGATTCGCGCAGCTGGTCGATGTAGCCCAGGGTCGACTGCCGGTCGCCTTCCAGCTTGCCCACCACCGTTCCGGTGTGGAGCTGGTCACCACCGGAGAGGCGGAGGCACTTGGCGAGCACCCGGAAGTGAATGCCGTGCTTGGGATGGCGGTCAATCACCGCGTGCATGGCACGGTGAATGTGAAGGAGCATGCCGTTCTTCCGGCACCACTTCGACAGACCGGTGTTGGCCGTGAAGCCACCGGTGATGTAGTCGTGCATGATGATCGGCTGTCCGAGCTCCTTGGCGAACTCGGCCCGCTCGTACATCTCCTCAGGAGTGGCGGAGGTGCAGTTCAGTTAGTGCCCTTTCTTCTCGCCCGTTTAATCCTGAGAGGTGCGAACCGCCTAAGCGACAAACTCGAAACGGTTTTG
>JBEIRX010000046.1:0-10655 GCA_040375715.1 Aphanothece sp. | reverse complement strand
GGGATCCACTACCGATTCGTCCAGGATGTGTCCACCAGATCCGCTGGCCATCAACTCTTCGACGAACAGCGACCCGATTTCGTGTTCATCGATGGCGACCACAGCATGAAAGGCGCGCTCGCTGATCACATGCTGGCCCGCCAGAGCGCCCGTATCCTCGTCCATCACGATGTGGCCCATCAGTGGATGGCTCGTTCCTTGGGATCGGCGTTTTGAAGAAACGGGAGGGCACCAATGGCCCTGATGCTTGGAGCTAAGTGGAGCGCGGCCGCCCTGGCCAGGCACACGAATCCGACCCCACCAAGGGCCCGGCTGACAAGCTGGGGCCACCCCCTCCGGCATCGATGCTGCCCTTCGCCGAGACCGCCGAGACCCTGCGGCATGTTCATCCACGGCTGGAGGGCACCCTGCTGCCCTTCGGCTTCTTCTTCGTGCTCGGGTTCGTCTATCTGACAGCCCTCGCCGTGGATCGGCTGGCGGCGAAGCTTCGCCTGCCCGGCGCCGCCGCCCTCCTGCTGCTGGGCCTGGCCATCAGCCAGGCCATGGCCGGCATCCACCACGTGCAGACCATTCATGTGGAAACGCTGCACCGCATCAGCCTGGCCCTGCTGATCTTCTGCGCCGGGCTCGGAACCGACCTGCGGCGCATCCGGGGGATGGTGGGCTCTGGGCTGCGGCTGGGAACGGTGGGGGTGCTGCTCACCCTGCTGCTCACCGCCCTGGCCCTGCGGCTCCTGGGGCCGGGCCTGATGGGCGACCCCGGAGGGCTGCCGCTGGCGGCCGCCTGGCTGGCGGCCTCTTGCCTCACCTCCACCGACCGGGGCGCCGTGGAGGATCTGCTCCGCTCCCTACACCATGCCATCCGGGGCCGCCTCACCCACCTGCTGGAATTCGAAACGGGCCTCAGCACCGTGAGCTCCGTGCTCTGCTTTGGCTTCATCGCCGGCCTCTTCCACGCTCACGGCACCGATCACTCCGGCGCAACATCCCCGGATCTGGCCCTGGAGGTGGGCACCCAGCTCGCCCAGATGGGCCGCCATGTGCTTGCCGGCCTGGTGGCAGGGGCCCTGGTGGGCGGGCCGGCCCCCAAGCTGATCGACAAGCTGGTGCGCTCCGAGCAGCAGCTGCTGCTGGTGACCATCTCCCTGGCCTTCCTCGCCTTCGGGGTGGGGCAGATCCTGGGGGGTGGGGGGCTGCTGGCCGTGTTCGTGGCCGGGATGTGGCTCGCCAATGGCCCCTACCGCATGACCCGCTTTGATCAGCCGGCCATCGAGCGGGGCGCCCATCCCTTCAACACCGCCGCCGAATTCACCGTGCTGCTGCTGCTGGGCTTCCTGGTGTCGCCCTCCGAGCTGCTGCGCATGCTGCCCTACGGACTCCTGCTGGCGCTGGCCATGGTGCTGATCCGGCTGGTGGCGGTGGGGGTATCGCTGCCAGGCGCTGCCTTCAAGATGGCGGATCGCTGGATCCTGGCCTGCTGCGGGCTGCGCGGAGCTGTGCCCCTCGCCCTGGCCGTGGCCATGGGCGAAACCCTTCCGCACCTGCAGGGCGTGTCCCATGCCATGGGCGGCGACCTGAGCGGCCGGCTGCTCGCCCTGCTCTTCGTGGCGGTGCTCGCCACTCTGCTGCTGCAAACCCTGGGGATGGAGATCTTCAGCCGGCTCCACCGCCAAAGAGCAGCATTCGGATCAGGGGAATCCTGAGAAAGAGCCATCACCACATTCAGCACACTCACTCTCGAGGCTGCTCCAACATCCTTCGGAAGGCGGGCGTCAGCTCGCGTGCTCCCTTGTTGGAAAGATGATCCCGATCGCGCAGCAGCCAGCTCACTTGGTGATTGCTGCAACCCTTCTCGCAGAGCAACTGCAGGGGATCCATCAGCTCCACCCCAGGGGGCAACGCCGCCGCGATGCGCCTGTTCAGGCGCCGGGCCACGGCCTGCTCGCTGGCCACCAGCCCATCACATCGCTGGGCGCCTTGGATGTTGAACCACTCCTGACGGCAGGTGAAGAACTCCGGATTGCGGGGGGTGGCCCCCAGCAGCACCACCTGCAGCCTCCGACTCCGGGCCTGGGAGGCAAAACGCGCCAAACCCCATCGCCAAGCCTCAAACTTCCGGTCCTCTCCGGTGATCGGCTGGCCATCAACTCCACGGAACTGATCGCGGGTATCGGCGAGGGTCTCGGAATCACCCAGATGGCTGATGAGGTAGTTCACGATCACCACCGTGTCACCGGGCCGCGCGCGTTCAAAGATGTACGCCTCGGTGGCCTGCAGGAAACGGGAGCACTCGCGCTGCAGATGACCCTGGCGGGTGTCGGGGAAGGGGCAGCCGGGCCGGGTGAGGAGGGTGAGGCCATACCCCTCGCGATACAGCTCGGTGGCCACGGGCAAGAAGGCCGTGCCGTGGCTGTCGCCGACCAGGAACAGATGACGGGCGGGCCGGGGTCGCCAGGCCGAACACCGCTCGGTGAAGCGGGCGAAGGTGGCGCGGCTGTCCAGGATGGACGATTGGGTCAGGCAGTCCTCCTGATTGATCGTGGTGCCGGGCACCACCAGATCCGCAAACCTCTCGCTCTTGGTGGGCTGGATCTGGCCCAGATAGAGCTTTTGGCGGAAGGGATCCTTCAGGGCCCAGACCGGCACTGCAGTGAAGGCAGCCGCCAACAGTCCACACACAAGCGTGAGCCCCTGGCTCGGAGCCCAGGGCCGCCGCCGCAGGGGACGCTCCACCGCGTGATACGAGCCCATCGCCAGGGCGGCCATCAGCCCCACCTGCAAGGGCAGGGTCCACCATGAGAGACCGATCGTCCAGCGGCTCAACACCAGAACGGGCCAGTGCCAGAGGTAGAGCGAATAGGAGAGCAGGCCGATCCCCACCGCCACGGGGTGGGAGAGCAGGCTCGCCAGACGCCGATCCTGTCCCACCAGCCCCATGGCGATCACCGCGGCCGTGAGCACCACCACTGTCAGCGTGGCCGGCACCTGCAGCCGCAGCGGCAGACACAAGGCCGCCAGCAGCAACCCCAGAGGCAGCAGCGACGGCAACCGCTGCCAGGCCCCCCGCAGGCGGCCGCACCGATAGAGGAGAAACAGGAGGGCGCCGGCACCCAGCTCCCAGAAGCGGGGGGGCATGAGGAAAAAAGCCGCCGCCTGCTGCTGCCGAGCCAGCAGGACATAGGCCAGCAGGGAGGCTGATCCAACCGCAGCGAGCACAAGCCCCAGTCGCCGTTCTCCGGCAGCCGCTCCACGGCTGAATCCGGTCAGCCAGAGCATCAGGGGGAACACAAAGTAGAACTGCTCCTCCACCCCCAGCGACCAGGTTTGCAGGAACGCATTCAGCTCGGTGCTGCGGCTGAAATAATCCACCGCCTGCTGCTGAAGAAACAGGTTCGAGACACCCAGGAGGGCTGCCAGGCCTGTCTGCAGAGAGGCTGTGGGAGCGGGATCCACCAGAGACACCAAAAGGCTGGTGATCAGCACACACACCAGAAGGGCCGGCAGGATGCGTCGGATGCGCCGGCTGTAGAACCCCAGCAGAAAACGCCCGAGGGTTTGCTCCGCCTGCGGGGCCGCAAGGGAGCCGCAGATGACAAAGCCCGAAATCACAAAGAAAATATCCACTCCCAGATAGCCGCTGGGGAGCACCTCCCGATGGAAATGGTTGGCGATCACCGCCAAGACAGCGACTGCCCTCAGGCCATCAATCTCCGGGCGATAAGCCAAACGTGCGGGCCTCGCTTCGGGCATGCGTCCCCCGAATCAAAACAACTGACCCTAGGTGGTCTCTCACCGCGGAGGGCCGTTGTACACAACCTGCCGGATCTCGCGGCCATCCGGACTCACCAGAAGTTCCGTTTCCACCGTGGGGGGGAGCCCCAGCTGCGACCAGCCAGGCTTGCCCCCCGGGAAACGGAACAGGAACCCCTCCCCCGTGGTCTGCACCAAGCAGGAGGCCCCGGCCTGCTCATGCATGCAGGGGGCGGCCCGATAAACCCCGAGTCCACCATTGAGGAGTTCCGCCCTCATCCGGGCCAGGTTGGCCGCCCGAACGGCCGGGTTTCCCTGGTTTGCCGCCAGGGCCTGGGAAAGGGGCGTGCACAGGACACCCGCAACCATGGCAAGGGGAAAGAGGGCGCGGCGGCGCATGCCTGAACTTGCGGTGATCATGTGGAGGGTTATGGCAAATCTGGCTATATTCAAACAACGAAATGACACTTCAGTCGAATGCCGGAAGGGTCTCCCGTTCGTCTGTTCATCTCCTATTCCCACAAGGATCAGAATTTGCGCGAGGCCCTCGCTGATCACCTGGCCTCCCTGCAGCGGGAGGGAGTGATCGATGTCTGGCACGATCGCCAAATTTCAGCTGGAGAGGATTGGGCGGAAGCAATCGATACCAACCTGGAAGCGGCGGAGATCGTTCTTTGCCTGGTGAGTGCCGGCTTTCTCGCCTCCCCCTACTGCAACGGCATCGAGCTCAAGCGAGCCCTGGAGCGCCATGCCGCCGGGAAGGCCAGGGTGATCCCGGTGATCCTCAAACCAGCCGATTGGAGCAGCACCCCCCTGGGAGGTCTCCAGGCCCTCCCTCTGGAGGGCAAGGCCGTAACCAAGTGGACCAACCGGGATGAGGCCTTCCTCAGCATCGCCCAGGGCATCCGCAGCGTGGCCAAGCAGCTGAACCCCACCCGTCTGCCCGAGATCACCCCCACTCCAGACCCCCTGATCCCGGTTTGCCTGGTGCAGCCTGACTCCGCCTTCTACATTGCTCCTCCCGAGGAGGCTCGCTGCTGCGCCGAGCTCGACAAACCCGGAGCGCTGATCCGGGTGAAGGGGCCGAAGGGATTCGGCAAACTCAGCTTCACCGCTCGCCTGCTGGCCTATGCCAAAAGCAAGGGCTATCGCACGGCATCGCTCAACCTGATCGGCACCGATCAGAAGTTCTTCAGCGAACCGGAGCTCTTCATGCAGTGGTTCTGCGCATCCGTTGGCAAGGAGCTGGGCCTGCGCGTGCGCAAGGAGGACTATTGGGATGACATCTTCGGTGCCAATGACAACAGCAGCGACTACTTCGAAACCTATCTGCTGAAACCCGACCCCACGCCGCTCGTTCTGGCCATTGACAACTTTGACCGCATCTTTGCCCATGCCTCCATCGAAACCGACTTCTGCGGCCTGCTTCGCAGCTGGCACGAACGGGCTAGGAGCAGTCCACTCTGGGAGCGCTTCCGCCTGGTGCTCTCCCACTCCCAAGAGCCCTATCTGGAGAAGGACATCAACCAATCTCCCTTCAACGTGGGCCTTCCTGTGGAGCTGGGCGAACTCGAGCCCGCGCAGGTGCGCCACCTGGTGACCCTCCACGGGTTACAGCTCAGCGAAGCGCAGGTGGAACAACTGCTGGATCTCGTGGGCGGCCATCCCTATCTGGTGCGCAAGGCCCTCTATGAACTGGCCACTGGCCTGAGCTTCCCCAGTTTTCTTGAGGAGGCTCCAACGGATGCGGGGATCTACGGCGATCACCTGCGCAGTCTTCTCAAGGCCGTGGAAGACCATCCCAAACTGGCAGAGGCCCTGCGGCAGGTGTTCAGCAGCACTGAGCCCATCAAGCTCCGGTCCCAGGAGGCCTTCAAGCTGGAAAGCCTGGGGGTGCTGGTGCCAGAGGGCAGCCTGGAAAGGGAGCGCTGCAGCCTCTACCGCCGCTATTTCCAGCAGCAATGGGGGACGCAGCCATGACCGATCCCATCCTCACCTACCAGGTGGGTGGGAGCCTGTCTCCCGCCTTCCCCGGCTACGTGCAGCGGCAAGCGGATCAGGAGCTGCTGGATCATCTCCGCGAGCGGCATTACTGCTTCGTGTTCAACTCGCGCCAGATGGGCAAATCCAGCCTGCGGGTGCGCACGATGGAGCGCTTGGAGATGGAGGGCATTCGCTGCGCCGAGATCAACCCCCAGGTGCGCGGCACCACTCTGAATGAGGAACAGTGGTATGCCGGCACCATCAAACGGCTGATCGATGATCTGAAGCTGACCGATCAGGTGGAGTTCCGCAGCTGGTGGCGCGATTGCCAGGCGCAGACGCTCTCACCAGTAGAGCGCTTCAGCGAATTCATCGAGAAGATCCTTCTGCCGGCCACAGAGGTGCCTCTGGTGATCTTCGTGGAAGAGGTTGACAATCTCCTCAGCCTCAGCTTCGGCAGCGATGGCAAGGGCACCGATGGCTTCTTTGCCCTGATTCGCTCCCTCCACGAGCAGCGCGCACAGAAACCCTCCTACGAGCGGCTCACCTTCTGCTTCCTGGGAGTAGCCACCCCCTACGACCTCATCCGCGAAGAGGGCGGCAGTGCCTTCAACATCGGCCACGCGGTGGACATGGCAGGCTTCACCCGCGAAGAGGCCACCCCCCTGCTGGCAGGACTGCGGGGGCGGGTGGCCGAGCCGGAGGCCGCCCTTGAGGCTGTGCTCCATTGGAGCGGCGGTCAGCCCTTCCTCACCCAGAAACTTCTGGCTCTCCTGCTCCAATCCCCCCAGGGGAACCAACCCACCACCCGTTGGGTGGAGGAGGTGGTGCGCAAGGACGTGATCGATAACTGGGAGACCCAGGACAACCCACCCCACCTGCGCACCATCCGCGACCGCCTGCTCGCCGGCGGCGAGCAGGGCCGGGGGCGCCTCCTCGGGCTTTATCAGCAGGTGCTGGGCACACCCGAAGGGGTGCCCATGGAAGACACCGCCCAGCACCGCCAGCTGCGGCTCACGGGGCTGGTGAGCCTGCGGAAGGGACGCCTGCACCTGGCGAACCCCCTGTATGAAGAGGTGTTCGATGAGGCCTGGGTGCAGCGGGAGCTCGCGGACATGCGCCCCGTGATCTACGGCCAGATGCTGCGGGTCTGGGCCGAAGCCTCCTCTGAACAAAAGAGCCTCAACCTGATCAGTGGAGCCCCCCTGGCTGAAGCGGAGGACTGGGCCAAAGGCAAGCTGCTCAGCAAGGAGGACCAGGATTTTCTGGAGGCCTGTCGCGATGCCGAGAGAATGGCCAAGCTCGCCAGTGAAGAGCTGATCCGCATCACGCAGGCCAAGGAACAGGCCGAACGGGATGCACTCCGGCGTCGCCGGTGGCTGATGGGACTAGCTGCCGCAGTTGCCGGGATGGCCATCCTGAGTGGATCGACCTGGTGGCAATGGCAAAAAGCGGTTGCGAATGAGATCAAAGCCCAGGAAAGCGAAAGGAACTCCAGGAAGAGTGCAGCCGAGGCCAAGCGGCAAGCTCTCGTGGCGCAACGGGAGAAACAGAAGGCCACCCAGAAAGCCAGGGAAGCGGAGCAGCAGCGCAAGCTCGCTGATCAGCAGACATCCAGGGCCCTCACAGCCCGTAACCAAGCCCAGGCAGCCAGGCTTGCTGCGGCCGAACAACGCAAGCAGGCCCTGCAGCAGGCCATCCTGGCCAGGAAGCAAACCCTCATCGCCGAACGGCAGCGAGAAGTGGCCCAGAGGGAAAGCCGGCGGGCCGATCAGCAGCGGCAGGTGGCGGACTTGCGTGATCAGGCGGCCATTGTGCTCAGCGAGATGGGGAATACCCCTGTGGAGGCCTTGATCCGGGCCATCGCCCTCATCCCCAGGATCGGCAACGGTGAACTGGCGGGTGTGGTGAACGTGGGCATGGATGCCCTGAAACAGGCTGCCGAAGAGATCCCCGAAACCACTCGGATCGCGGCAACCGCTGGGGATTCCACGATCAGCACCTCCGCTGTCTACAGCCCTGATGGCCGCCGCATCATTTCCGGGTCCGAGGATGGAAGCCTCACCATTCGGGATGCGAAAACCGGTAGGCCCATCGGCGCTCCCCTGCGCGGTCATCAATCCATGGTGTGGCAGGTTGCCATCAGCCCGGACGGACGGCGCATCGTTTCCGCCTCCTTGGACAACACCCTGCGACTCTGGGATGCGGCAACCGGCAGACCCATCGGCCCTGCCCTCAAGGGCCATGACGCTTCAGTGATGGCGGTGGCCTTCAGCCCTGATGGTCGTCGCCTCGTTTCGGGTTCAAGTGACAAGACCCTGCGACTCTGGGATGCCACCACCGGCAAACCCATTGGTGGTCCCCTGAAAGGCCATGAAATGGATGTCTATTCCGTTGCCTTCAGTCCTGATGGACGCCGCATCGTCTCAGGCTCCTGGGACAACACCCTGCGCCTCTGGGATGCGGCGAACGGACAGGCGATCGGTGACCCCCTCAAAGGCCACACCGGTGGTGTTCAAACGGTGGCCTACAGCCACGATGGGCGCCGCATCGTTTCTGGTTCATTCGACTCCACACTTCGCCTCTGGGAGGCCTCCACAGGCAAGCCCATGGGCACGCCGCTCCAAGGCCACAACAGCGCCGTATTCAGAGCGGTGTTCAGCCCGGACGACACCTTCATCGCTTCGGGCTCGGCCGACAACACCGTCCGCCTCTGGGATGTGGAAGGCGGCAGGCAGCGCGGGCCCACGAGAAAAGGCCACACCTTCTGGATCCAATCCGTGGCCATCAGCCCCTGCGGTTGCAAGATCCTCTCCGATTCCTTCGATGGCACCATCCGTGAGTGGGATGTGGAGAGCAGGCCAGCCATGCCCCCACCCCTGGAAGGCCACGAAAACAAGGTCACCGCGGTGGCCTTCAGCCCGAAGGGGGATCGCATCGTCTCCGCGTCTGCAGACCATACCCTCATGCTGTGGGAGGCCAGCAGCGGCAGGGCGATCGGCCCGCCGATGAAAGGCCACGGAGATGAGGTGATCGCCGTGGCCTTCAGTCCAGATGGACGTCGCATTGTCTCCGCCTCCAAAGACAAAACCCTCCGCCTCTGGGATACGGGCAACGGTGGTTCGGTCGTCGCCCCTTTCACAGGCCATACGGGCAGTGTGAAGGCTGTCGCCTTCAGCAGCGATGGGCGGCGCATCGTCTCCGGATCGCAGGACAAGACCCTTCGCCTCTGGGAGGCCTCCACCGGCAAACCCTTCGGTTCTCCACTCACAGGCCATACGGATGAGGTGAACGCCGTAGCCTTCAGCCCCGACGGACGCCGCATCGCCTCCGCATCCGGGGATAAGACCCTTCGCCTCTGGGACGCTTCTACGGGCCAGTCCATCGGCAAACCCTTCAAGGGTCACATGCTTGAAGTGCTCAAGGTGGCCTACAGCCCTGATGGTCGCCGCATCGTTTCGAGCTCCACTGACACAACACTCCGCCTCTGGGAGGCCAGTACAGGCAAAGCCGTTGGCCCCCCATTGCAGGGTCATCAACTCAAAGTGACCGACGTCGCTTTCAGCCCAGATGGCCGTCGACTTGTCTCCGGCTCCTGGGACAACACCCTGCGACTCTGGGATGCGGCAACCGGCAGACCCATCGGCCCTGCCCTCAAGGGCCATCAGAATTCGGTGTTGTCCGTGGGCTTCAGCCCGGACGGACGCCGGGTCGTCTCAGGCTCAGAGGACAAGACTGTCAGAGTATGGGACGCCACGGGAGCCAAGGAGCTCAACCTGGCCTGCAGCCGCCTGAAGCGCCACCCTCTGCTGCTGAATCCGGAGAGGTTTGAAGTGGGAGGCGAATTCCTCGCCATGGCCCGCACGGCCAGAGCAGTGTGCAGCAAGCCCCCACTCCCGCCGCCGCTCACCACACCGGCAGATAGGCCGTCCCCCCAGGCTCGTCTGAAGCTGCCGGGCTTCCTCCAGCCTCTGGCAAAGGCCCTTCGGAAACCATTCCTGAGCAGCTGATGGCCCTGCCCTCCTCCCCGATGAGCTATCAGGTGGGCGGGAGCCTACCGGCTGAGTTTCCCGGCTACGTGGAGCGCCATGCCGACCAGGAGCTCTTCGAGCATCTGCTGGCGGGGCGCTATTGCTTCGTGTTCAACTCCCGCCAGATGGGCAAATCCAGCCTGCGGGTGCGCACGATGCGGCGGCTGCAGGCCGAAGGCCACCTCTGCGCTGAGATCAACCCCCAGGTGCGAGGCATCACGCTCAATGAAGAGCAGTGGTATGCGGGCACGATCAAACGGCTGATCGAAGACCTGGCGCTGGAGCACACCCTGGAGTTCCGCAGTTGGTGGCGTGAATGCCAGAGCCAGTCACTCACCGCAGTGGAGCGCTTCTACGAATTCATCGACCAGATCCTGCTGCCGGCCACCACCGCACCAGTGGTGATCTTTGTGGAGGAGGTGGACAACCTTCTCAGCCTGAGCTTCGACACCGATGGCTTCTTCGCGCTGATCCGCTCTCTCCACGAGCAACGAGCCCAGAAACCCGAGTTCCGGCGACTGAGCTTCGTGTTTCTCGGCGTGGCAACCCCCTACGATTTGATCCGCCATGAGCAGGGCAGTGCCTTCAACATCGGCCATGCCGTGGAGATGGCGGGGTTTTCGCTGGCGGAAGCCAGACCTCTGCTGACAGGTCTGAACGGACGGGTGGCTGATCCGGAGGGGGTGCTGGCCAGAGTGATCCACTGGAGCGGCGGCCAGCCCTTCCTGACCCAGAAACTGCTGGATCTGCTGCTCCAGTCGGATGGGCGCGGTGAAACCATGGAGTCCTGGGTGGAACGGACGGTGCGCCAAGGTTTGATCGACAACTGGGAGACCCAGGACAACCCACCCCACCTGCGCACCATCCGCGACCGCCTGCTCGCCGGCGGCG
>JBEIRX010000089.1:0-2986 GCA_040375715.1 Aphanothece sp. | reverse complement strand
TTAGCGCTAAGTTTCAAACCTGGGTTGACATAAACGCGCTAGAAAGATCAAAGGACGAAAGTGATGGCTATGAGCCTAGGAGATGCTTGGTTTTTCATAGGAGAAACCCTTAAGGTGCAAATGGACGGTCTTTACATGGGCCTCAATTCCCTTCTAATTCTCTAAACATGACAAAAGCAAAGACAGGGGTATTTCTCTCCATGGGACGCCTCCCACAAATCGTTGGCCAAGCCGCGCTGGCCGCTAGCGTGCTCGCCGGTGGTGCTTCCCTGCTTAACGCTGGTGCGGCGATGGCTGTTGATTGCTTATCGGCTACGCCAGTACCAGTCCCGGTTTATACCCCACTCACAGGCACTCCTCCTGCTGTAGGGTCTTGCTCTAGCCTTAACTTGAATGAAGTAGATGTAAGCAATCAATTTGTCCCCCCCACCACCACATCCGGTACAATTACATATTCATTGACTGCCTCCCCTGGTTATTGGTGGACTTCTGTTGAGCTTGACTCGACCCATGGTGGTTTAAATGTATCTGTTTTAAAGGATGTCTTTCAAGATGCAGCCCTAACCATTCCAATTGCCGCACCTCTCACCTCTCTTAATGGTGCGGTTGCTGGGCCAGTCCCCATTACAGGCATGTTCAACACTGTATATGTGAGAGATGTTTACACAATCGGCGCTGGCGGCCAGCTAGCGTCCATCAATAACGAGTTCGTGCAGACTCCTGGCCCCCTGGCCATTCTGGGTGCCGGAACCGCCTTCGGCTTCAGCCGCAAGCTGCGCAGCCGCATCAAGGCTGGCCGCACTGCCTGATCGCTGGATTGCTTGATCCATCGCTCCCCATCGCCCCTGCTTCTGGCGGGGGCTTTTTTAAATCCCGTTCTTGCTCAGGCGGCCTGTTTCCAAGTCCCAGCTTGCTCCGCAGCATTGAGGAAGGTGCTGCGCACCGCAGACGACGCCCTGTTCTCGCCCTTGGGGGGCAGGGCACGGCGGACAGGCCCCAGCCCGAACGCTATGAGACAAACGAGCAACCTGGTGGCACCTGTGGTTTGGGCCCTGCACCGCCCTGCCGCCTATTTTCCCGTGCCCCCAGACCCTCCCCCGATCCCAGAGCCGCCCGACGGCGAAGAGCCTCCAGGTCCGCCAGAATCAAGCCCAACATCCCCAGCAGCTTGGTCTCTGCCCCCTGGGTCTTGGCCGGGTCGGTCTTGATCTCCTCTGTCTTGACCGCCTGGGGCTCACAGAGGCCATTGGTGGCCTTGCTCTCGGGCTGATCGCCCTCTTCTCCTCCTATGAGCACATCACCATCCCTTTCATCGCTGCCTCGGTGGGGATTATTTGTATCGATGCTGAACTGGCGACGGGATCCCGATTACGAGCTGCGTATGATGCAGTACGAGCAAGAGAAGCTGCTGCACAAGCAGCGGATGAAACAGCTCGAGATCGACATTTTGCGGGTGAGGAGAGAGACCGAGCTGATCGAGAGAGAAACCGAGCAGCTGAGGCGCGAAAACGCCAGGGAGAAAGCCTTGAGCGCCTCCATCAGGCGGCTCTGCTTTCCGCGCTATCCCAGCTCGAACCTTCCGAGCTCAACCAAGCCCGATTGTAAACCTTCCTCGCCTTGATCAGCGGTCCCTTGGATCGCACAGACCGTGCCCTCTAGTATGTCGCCAGGTGGATCAAAAACAAAGCCGCGTCGCCTTAGTTTCTTGACAATCTCGCGATAGCTAAAGCCGGAGAGACGGCCCATCAGGCATTGACAATCAAGGTGTAGTCCAAATTCGCGGCGACGGCATCGAGCTGGTTGCCTTGTTGCCGTTCCTGTTGAGCCTCCAGAAGCCGGCGTGCCACATCTCTAGCAATTTCATGGGTTTCACCCGCTATGCGGCCCTGAGCCACAAACCCTGAATGGCCTCAGATGTGGCCAGATATCCTCCTTCCGGTAGGCGTTCAACATGCAACATCACGCAAGGCTTCAGCCAACGTTGATCGGCTAGCAGATTTGAGTTTAGACCGTGCCGAGATGCTGGCCATCAGCAAATCCAGCCCTCACTGAGCCGCCAAGGCAGCGATGGAGCTGGCCCGCCACCAGCGCTTGAGAGGCTGCGGAAAGAGCCCCAAGCCAAGTGGCTGGCTCCCAGAATGGCTCGTTCGCCTCGATCCGCAGCCCTCCACCCCTGCTCACCCGCGAAACGCTGGAGGCCTTCAGGCAGTGGCTGGTGGCACACTTCGCCCCGGAGAAGGTGATCCTGTTTGGCTTTGGCTCGCAGCGAGGGCCACTGCGATTCCGATGCCCGCATCCTCGTTGGGATGCCCTTTGAAGGGCGGCATTGCGAAACCAGTGGCCAGATCCGCCAGGTTTGCCGAGCAGAGTTTCCACTCGAACGTCTTGTGCGACAGCCTTGCCCGCTTCCAGGAGGCCAGCGATGTGCGCCTGGGCGCCGATCGCGAGTGAGGGTGCCAACCGGCCCGCCACTGGACTGCAGACGGGCACAAGACAACGCGGTCACAGGCCCCAGCCAAGACAGGTCCGAAGAAAGCCTGATCGTCGTCTCACGAAGCACACTCCAACGGGAAGAGCAGAGACAACTGCCGGCCAGCTGCGGATCAGCCCCCACCGGCATGCGCCATAATCCCTGAAATTGGTCCAAGCCGCCGACGGAGCATCCCGTCTCGGCCGGGAGCCAGCTGAGACTCGCCCTGCCACTCCTGCGCCAGCTCTTGGCCCGTAGGTGGTGAGCATATGTTTACCGAGGCCAGCGCATTTTTTGCTGTATTGCGCGTTTATGTTGCACCGCAAGCTATCAATTAGTGCAGAGTTGTATTGATTGAGAAAGGTAGGGAAACTGATCAGAAGTTGATCGCCTGTTTAGAGGAAATGCCCCTACTGTCTGGTGGGCGGCTTGCTCTCAAGCCCCAATAGTTCTCATCATTCTTAATCCATGACTCAAACAGAATTCAGGGCGAGCCACATTGGAGGGCGCCTCTTC
>JBEIRX010000102.1:0-2313 GCA_040375715.1 Aphanothece sp. | reverse complement strand
GCGAGGAACGTCGTGTAGGCCTGAGTCATTGCTCTCAATAGGCGCTAGCGCAGAGCTTGCTGCAGTGCATCTAACGCTGATTAGACGGATCCGCATAAACACCCTCTTTTCGCTCTTTTGGCAGCATAAATCTGGCGGAGGACAGCTACATCATGATCAAATCCTGTCGAGGCAATGGTTTCTGAAGACCTCCGCACCAAGATCGCGGAGTCTTATGCGGGTCCGCATAAGACCGTTCGTTGTGATGCAAAACTCGTTTCCCGCTTCGTGCCAATCGCTCTGGCCTCAATCAAACACATGCCCATGGGCATACCGCTCCTGGTGGCCCGCTGCCTCGGTGAGCGCCGCCACGTTGTCGCGGGTGAAGAAGCCGTCGT
The DNA here is from genome assembly GCA_040375715.1 of Aphanothece sp. GTDB lineage: Bacteria > Cyanobacteriota > Cyanobacteriia > PCC-6307 > Cyanobiaceae > Cyanobium. Next base: position 1,936 of record JBEIRX010000102.1, on the reverse strand, counting down.
AGCCCAGGCAGCGCTGCACGTATTCGGTGATCAGGCGGGAGTGGGGGGAGCTCTTGGAGAAGATCTGCTTGAGGTTGGGCTGGTCGGTGCATTCGCCCACCACCTGCGCCAGGAACGGCACCCCCTGCTCCTGCAGCCGGCGCACCACCACATCCACATTCTTTTCGCCATCCACCTCCCCATCGGCCACCTCGTAGGCCATGTGGTGCATGCGGCGGCCGAAGTTGCGCACGAATTCCTCCGTGGGCATCGGCAGATTCGCCAGGGAGTTGAGGTAGGAGGGGGTGTTGTTGGCGGTGAACACCCGCGCCGGTGACTGCTTTTCATCCCCCACTCCGGGGCAACGGGTGACGTTGGTGGAGGAATTCATCTCCTGAATGTTGTACGCCCCCCAGAAGTAGTAGGGCACCATCGTGAGGTATTCCAGGATCGCGTCTTCCCGTTCGCCGGCGAGCACCCGGGTGGCCATGTGATCCAGCCCCAGGATCCTGCCCTCCAGCCCCAGCTTGTGGTGGCGTTCGAGAGCCTCCAGGATCGGCCGCTCCGTGTCGTCATCCAGGAGCACCCGATCCCCCAGATCCAGGGCCGCCAGCGAATCGAGGGGCACATCCACATAGCCCACCCGGTTGTAGGTGTAGTCGGAGAGGAAGGTGAAGGTGAGGTTGGGCTGGGTGTAGAAGCTGTTCGGCGTTTCGCCGGGGTAGACGAAGCGGATGTTCTGCGCTTCCAGCACCTGCCGTACCTCGGCGGTGGAGCTGCACTGATACACCTCCCCCACGTAGCGGGCGTTGGGGCTGTCCGCCGAGAGCGGATACATGGCATTCCAACGGGTGGTTTCGTCTTCGTAGGCGGCGGTGAGGGGCTCGAGCACGATCAGGCGGGGCCAGGCCGGATCAGCCGCCAGCAAATACACCCGATGGGTGTCCATCAGCCAGCATTCGCGATACCTGTAGGGCCCCATCAGGGTGAGTTCCGCCAGGTAGGGCACGCCATGGCCGTGATCCACCTGGATCACCACGGCGGCCATGGTGCCCACCAGCTGATCCAGGCCAGAGCTTGCCCGCCGCCCATAGACCCGAGGCAGATGCTCCTCGAAGAAGGGGGTGTTGCGTTTGTCGCCCTTTGGGCGGTAGGTGGCCAGATCAATCATGGAAGCCCTGCACTGCCTCCACCAGTGAAACCCAGGGTTGCCAGCCTGTGGTCTCAGGCGGCAGCCACCGGATCGGCCAACTGGGCGGCGCAGACGGCGAAGGTGGGGTTGCGCTGGGCCGAAAGGGGCCAGCTGCGCACCCAGATGGAGTCGCTGAACGCATCCAGGTTCACCACCTGGTAAGTGCGACCGGGCCTGTCGACCAGGCGCACCAAGGTGCCGGGTTCCAGGGTCATGGAGGGAGCCGTGGGGCGAACAACTGGCGCCAATCAAGCACGGGCACCCCTGATTGGTGGGTATAAATACTCAACACCTGACGGTCGCTGGCTGGCAGTCAGGGGCCGACGGTCAGGCCCAGGCCTGGTCGCCGCCCCGCAGGAACGTGCGCAGGTTCACGCCCGCCTCCATCGCCGCTGCCAGCAGCTCAGCCCGCTGCAGCTCATCGAGGGCATCCCAGAAGGCGTGGAAGAGATCGAGCGACGCCTTGCCCATCCCCACCAGCCCCAGCACCGAGAGCGGCAGGCTCAGCCAGGGGCACACCAGCAGCACCACCGCCAGGATCATGCTCACGGCGGCGCCCTGCTTCACCGATTCCCACACCGTGCTGGCGATCATCCGCACCTGCACCGCCCGGCTGATGTCCCCCTGGCGGCGCAGGGCCTCGGTGCGCAGGGCCGAGAGCAGGGCCTGGTAGCAGGCATACACCGCCATGCCGCCCAGGGTGGATTCCGCCAAAAACTCCCCGTTGCTGAAATGCCCCCCGTTGAAGTTCACATCGAGGGCGGC
>JBEIRX010000033.1:0-17082 GCA_040375715.1 Aphanothece sp. | reverse complement strand
GCCTCGCTGAGGAGCTTCGCTGTGCTGCCGCTCTTGAGGGCTCCGGTGGTTTCATCGAAATCGCTTCCTCCGGCGATCCGCTCCTTGCCGAGGTGGATGAGCTTGGCCTCAAAGCCCGCCTTGCCGGCCTCCAGGGCGGCCTTGAGATCCCAGTAGCTGCCACTGCGAAACGCCCGCCGGGCCTGCTCACGCTGCACCAGCAACCGCACCGCCACGGACTGCACCCGTCCGGCGGACAGGCCCCAGGCCACCTTTTTCCAGAGCAGCGGGGAGAGGGTGTAGCCCACCAGGCGATCCAAAATGCGCCTGGTTTCCTGGGCATGCACCAGCTCCATGTCGATGGAGCGGGGGGTTTCCAGCGCCTTCTGGATGGCCGGTTTGGTGATCTCATGGAACACCATGCGCCTCACGGGCACCTTGGGCTCCAGAAGCTGCTGCAGGTGCCAGCTGATGCTCTCCCCCTCCCGATCCTCATCCGTGGCGAGCAGGAGCTGATCCGCACCTTTGAGGGCATCCTTCAGCTCCTTGACGACCTTCTTCTTGTCCTTTGGCACCACGTAGAGCGGCTCGAAGTCATGGGCCGTGTCGACGCCGAGATTGGCCCACTTCTCCCCCTTGTGGGTGGCAGGAATCTCGCTGGCGTTGTTCGGGAGATCGCGCACGTGGCCCATAGAGGCCTCCACCCGGTAGTCCTTGGGCAGGAAGTTCCGGATGGTGCGGGCCTTGGTGGGGCTCTCGACGATCACCAGGGTGTGCGCCACAAGGGGATGGATCAGACCGGATTCCTTTCTATATCGCATCGAGGCGCCCTTCGGAGCAACGGGTCGCGAATGGCTTGCTGAGAAGGGCCCCTAATCCAGTCCCCAGCGCCGCTACAGTCCGCTGCAACGATTGATGCATCGCTGTGGTTGCCGACATCGGTTTGCAGTTGAACGCGGCAGCGATTGCGCCTGAATCCGCAGTGTTGATCGCCCTGGTGAGCTGCCTGCTCGTGGATCTTGCGGGTGAGAAGACCGCCAGCCGCTGGGTGCCCCCCATCTGCTATGCCGGCCTGGGAGCTTCCCTGGTGCTGCTGGCCCTGCAGTGGAACGGGCCTCTGGAGCCCTCCTTTCTCGGGGCCTTCCTGGCGGACAACCTGGCGATCGCCTTCCGGGCGGTGGTGGCCGCCTCCACCCTGATCTCCCTGCTAATGAGCTGGCGCTACGTGGAGCGGAGCGGCACGCCCCTGGGGGAATACGCCGCCATCCTGCTGGCCGCCACCCTCGGGGGGATGTTCCTCTGCGGGGCCACGGATCTGGTGAGCATCTTTATCTCGCTGGAGACGCTCTCGGTGGCCAGCTACCTGCTCTCTGGCTACATGAAGCGGGATGCACGGAGCTCTGAGGCCGCTCTCAAATACCTCCTGGTGGGTTCCGCTGCGGCCGCGGTGTTTCTCTACGGCGCCTCACTGCTCTATGGACTGAGCGGAGGCAACAGCGGGCTGGAAGCCATCGGTGTGGCCCTGGCCGGCAGCAGCGCCCCGATCGCAGCGCTCTCCCTGGTGTTCGTGCTCTCCACTGTGGCCTTCAAAATCGCTGCGGTGCCTTTTCACCAGTGGACCCCTGATGTCTATGAAGGCTCTCCTACCCCCGTGGTGGCCTTCCTGTCCGTGGGCTCAAAAGCCGCAGGTTTCGCCCTGGCCCTGCGGATCCTCGTGGGCTGTTTCGACAGCTTTGATGCTCAGTGGAAATTTCTCTTCACCGTGCTCGCCCTCCTGAGCATGGTGCTCGGCAACGTAGTGGCCCTGGCCCAGACCTCCATGAAGCGAATGCTCGCCTACAGCTCAATCGGCCAGGCGGGGTTCGTGATGATCGGGCTGGTGTGCGGCACCGAGGAAGGATTCGCGTCGATGGTGCTTTACATGGCGGCCTATCTCTTCATGAACCTCGGGGCCTTTGCCTGCATCATCCTCTTCTCCCTGCGCACGGGCAGCGATCGGATCGCTGACTATGCGGGGCTGTATCAGAAGGATCCGCTGATCACCCTTGGACTGAGCCTTTGCCTGCTTTCGCTGGGTGGAATTCCGCCCATGCTTGGCTTCTTCGGCAAGATCTATCTCTTCTTCGCCGGCTGGGCTGATCACCAGTATTTGTTGGTGATCGTGGGTCTGGTGACCTCGGTGATTTCCATCTACTACTACATCTCCGTGATCAAGATGATGGTAGTGAAGGAGCCGCACGAAGCCTCTGATGTGGTGAAGGCCTATCCCCCCATCCAGTGGAATCTGGCAGGGATGCAACCGCTGCGGGCCGCCCTGGTGGGTTGTGTGGTGGTGACGGCCATCGGTGGCATTCTTTCGAGTCCGCTGTTTGACTGGGCTAGCGCCACAGTGGCGGGAACCCCGATTCTCCAGGCTGCTCTGGCCAGTGCCAATGCCTCTGCCCTCGGTTGATTCCCCCATCGGGGTGGTGAAAGCGCCGGAAACGGCCACCACTCTCGCTCTCCTTGAGCATGTCAACAAGGTGTATGGAGAGGGTGATGCCCAGGTGCATGCCCTCAGGGATGTGTGCCTCAGGGTCAACCGCGGCGACTATCTGGCTGTGATGGGGACCTCCGGCTCAGGCAAGAGCACGGCGATGAACATCCTCGGCTGCCTGGATCGGCCCAGCAGCGGTCGCTACTGGCTCAATGGCATGGAAGTGGAGGGGCTCACGGATGACGAGCTGGCGGACATCCGGAACAGTCAGCTGGGATTCGTTTTTCAGCAGTTCCACCTGCTGCCCCAGTTCAGTGCACTGGAAAACGTGATGCTGCCGATGATCTACGCCGGTGTGCCGGCACCTGAGCGGAAGCAGCGTGCAGCGGAGGCCCTTCAGCGGGTGGGGTTGGGCCATCGGCTCGACAACAGACCCAACCAGCTCTCCGGAGGGCAACAGCAACGGGTGGCCGTGGCCCGGGCGATCATCAATCGCCCCGCCCTGCTGCTCGCCGATGAACCCACAGGGGCCCTGGATTCCCAGACCACGGCGGAAGTGCTCAATCTCTTTGATGATCTGAATCGAGAGGGGATCACGATCCTGCTGGTGACCCACGAAAAGGATGTGGGCGATCGGGCCCAACGGGTGGTGCACTTCCGCGATGGACAGATCGTGGACCCCTAACTGACTAACCCTTCGTTGCCTTGGCCAATGGCTGGGGACGTTCCAGGGTCTGAAGCAACTGCCCCATCAGCAGAGCCACCGCATCCGTTGACTGGGGGTTGGCGGAAGGCTGTCCCGAGCCCAGGGGGAGAGGGGGCAGGCCAATGGCTGCCAGACCGCTGGCGGGCTCCATCTCGCCAGGGTCAGTGGCCACCCAGCCACCGTCCTGTGGCAGCCTGAGTTCAAAGTGAAGGTGAGGGCCAGTGCTCAGCCCAGTGCTGCCCACCCGGCCGATCACCTCCCCCTGACGCACACTGTCCCCAGGCTTCACGTAGAGCTCGGAGAGATGGCCGTAGAGCGTGCGGCGCAGGGGCTGCTCGTGTTCCAGTTCGATCGCCAGGCCGTAGCCACCGGCATCACCACTGCTCATCACCCGGCCCGAGAGGGCAGCCACCACAGGTGTGCCTTCAGGAGCGGCGAAATCCCGGCCGGAGTGCATCCGCCAGGAACCCAGCACCGGATGAAGCCTCCACCCGAAATTGCTGGTGGTGACGGCTGAGCCGATCAGGGGATAGATCAGGCCCCGGTTGCCGTTTCCCCCGATGGGGGAGGGGCGGGGGGTGAGGCGGAACACATCCGCGAGCCGGAAGCGGCCGCCGACACCGGCCAGCAGAGCATTCACTGGCACACTGATGGGGGGCAGCGGGGAGGCAGAAATCCCCTCCCGGGCCACACCCTGGCTGGAGAAACCGGACGAATCCGCCTCCGCCGTGGAGGGTGAGGAACCGGGGCTGAACAGGCCCTCGCCCCCAGGACGGCCGCGACCGCGGAACACCACGCCGGTGCGGCATTCCTCTGCGGAGAGGGCACCGCTGCTGCAGGCCTGCCGCTGGAGACCGGGCACAGGATCGAGCACCAGGGAGCCACGGATGCGCACTCTCTCCCTCGGGGAGACAATTCCATCCCGCACCAGGGCATCGAGGGAGGCATCGAAACGCTGAGGTCGATCCCGGCCCAGCTGATCCGGAGTTGGCAGGAGGGGCTCGGTGCGTTCCGCCGTGGCTGGAGCAAGCACGGGAGGAACGGCTTCGGGCCGGGGCAGTTCGGCAGCGGGAACAGGGGCAGGCGAGATCGGCGGTGGCGGGGTCGGAGGGGGAAGGGGGGCTGCCGGCGCTGCAGGTGGACCCGCCTCAATGGATGGAGGGGTCTCCGCCTGGGCAAGCACAAGGGAGGTTCCTACCAAGGGAGCCCCACAGGCGGCTGCCAGCAGCAGAAGGGGGAGACGAGGGGGCATAGCCGGAAAGGGCGGGCTGGAATTCAAGCGCGGGCGCGTGAGGATCTGCCCACATCGAGGCCAATGTAAGGAGTGTTTCTGCCTTCTGGCCAGGCCTGGTGCAGGAGGCTCTGCCGGCCATCGGCCGCCACCAGCTCCAACCCTCCCTGGCGGCTGAGCCCCCTGATCTGCCAGTCCAGGCCCTCCATCCGCAGGGTGCGGGAAGGAAGCCAGAGCCGGGCTTCCGCCAGGCGGCGAACGGTCTCCGGATCCCCGGCGAAGGCCATCGCCCACTCCAGGGCTGCGAACACCCGCGGCAGCAGACGCCGGGGTCTGGCCCGGATCCGGCCAAGGGCCCCCACCAGATTGGTGCCCTCCTGCGGCACGGGGTTGCAGCCATTGAGCCCGAGACCAACGCGGGCCCAGCGAATGGCAGAGCCCCGCAGCCGAAGGCCGGAGAGGAGGCCGGCAAGCTTGCGCCACTGCCCGTCGCCGCCTCGAAGCTGTAGATCGTTGGGCCATTTGAGCCGCACTTCCAACTCCAGTGCCTCCAGCTGCAGCAAAAGGCCCACGGCCACCGCCAGTCCAGGGGCCGCGGCCTGGGGTTCCTCCTGAGCCCAGGGGAGGGCGGCACTGAGCCACACCCCACCTGGGGGGGATAGCCAGGGGCGGCCGTGCTGGCCATGGGCGAAGCGCTGCTGACGGGACAGCACGGCACGGGGCCGCTGCAGTCGATGGCCAACACCGTTGGACTCCAGGGCAAGCCAGCGCTCCAGCTCGATTTCCGTGCTGGCACAGACCGGCAGACAACGCAGCTGCCAGGAGGGTGGGCGCTTCACAGGCTCGCCAGCCAACGCCCCATGCGGCCGGCAGCCTCCTCGAGAGCGACCGTGGGATGCACCAGTGCCAGACGCAACCAGCCCTCGCCTCCTGGGCCGAACCCAATGCCGGGGGTGAGACACACCCCTGTGGCCTCGAGCAGGGCGGCGCACACCTGCTCACAGGAGAGACCCCGTTGGCGAGCCGCCTCCGGCAGGGGCAACCAGAGGTAGAGGGCCATGGAAGGGCGTGGCACCACCCAGCCTGCGGCCTCCAGGGCAAGGGCCATCTTGTCCCGACGCTCCCGATACACCTCCCGCAGCTGGGCCGGCCAGTCGGCAGCCTGCTCCAGGGCAGCGATCGCTCCAGCCTGCAGGGCCACGGACTGGTTGAAGTCGACCACACCCTTGAGCTGCCGCAGGGCGGCAATGAGGGCTTCGGCACCTACCGCGAAGGCCAGTCGATATCCCCCCAGGCACCAGCTCTTGGAAAAGGAAAACAGCTCGATGCCGCAACGGCGCCAGTCGCTGTGGCGCAGCAGGGCAGGGGCCACCCCATCCAGTGCCAGGTCGACGTAGGGATTGTCATGAAGCAGCACCACGTCGTGGTCGATGGCGCGCCGGACAGCCTCGTCCAGCCAGCTCTGCTCGCCAGTGGTGGCCGTTGGGTTGTGCGGAAAACCCAGAACCATCAGCCGGAGAGCATCCCAGCTGCCGGCAGGGAGGCGGTGAAAAGCTGGACGCCAGCCCTGACTGGCCTCCAGAGGAAGAGCAACGGGAGAGGCCGAAGCCAGGTGAAGCCCACCGATGTGGGAGGGGTAGCAGGGATCCAGGACCAACGCGGGATCCCCAGGATTCAGCACGGCCAGGGGCAGATGGGCCGTGCCCTCCTGGGAACCGATCAACAGCTGCACCTCCCGCTCGGGATCCACCATCACCCCGAAGCGACGTTCCACCCAGGCGGCGGCTGCCTCCCGGAAGGGTCGTGTGGCCGCGTGGAGGCAGTAGGCCGCGCTGGCGGGTTGGTGGAGCGCTTCAGTGATGGCCTCCAGGGCGACGGCTGGCGGAGCCAAATCGGTGGAGCCCAGGGAGAGATCGATCAGGGGCCCTGGATCCAGCTCAGCACTCAACAGGGCCCGCCGGTTGAGATAGGCCGCCTTGCGTTGATCATTGCGGGCGAAAACCCCGCTGCCAAGCCGAGAGACCCTCTCAGAGATGGGCATCCAGGCCTCAGAGATGGGCCGCGATGAACTGCTGGAGCTGGGACTGAGGGATGGCACCCTCGTGACGGGCCACCTCCTCCCCTCGTCGGAAGAGGATGAGGGTCGGCAGACCCTGCACATCCAGACTCCGCACGGTGAGGGGATTGGGATCCGCTTCAAGCTTGGCAACCTGAAGAGTCTCGGCATAGTTGGTGGCCGCCCAGCCCATCAAGGGGGCCATGAGGCGGCATGGGCCGCACCAGGAGGCCCAGACATCCAGGAGGAGGACATCCGGTTGATTCAGGACCCCTTCCGCCACATCCTTGTCAGTGATGTCGAGAACACCGGACCAGGAAGAGGGGTTGGAATCTGTCACGGCAAGGAACGGCGCTAAGGCGATTGTATCGATGCCATTCCTGCGGCCGTCGGATTGGCTCTAGAGCTTGTCGATGGAACGCTTCAGCTCCTGCAGCTCCGCATCCACCTCAGCCTCCTGAACCGGCTCCAGCTGGGGCACGGGGCCATTGGGCGCAGGGAGCTGGATGGGGGTGGCGCCTCCTTCCATGCGCTGCTTCAGCGCTGCCAGTTCGTCCTCCACATCCGCACCCTCCAGGGCGGCGAACTGGGACTCGAGGTCGGCTCCGGCCAGCTCGGCGGCCGCCTGGCTGCGGGCCTCGAGACTGAGCACCTTCTCCTCCATCTGCTCGAAGGCAGCCATGGCGTTGTTGGTGCCGAGGTTGTTGACCGCTGTCTGCAGCTGCTCCTGGGCCTGGGCCGCCTGAGCCCGGGCCTTGAGCATGTCCTTCTTGGTCTTGGCTTCTGCGATCTTGGCCTCGAGGGCCGTGAGGCTTTTCTTGAGGGTTTCCACCTGCCCCGCCTGGCCGTTGATCTGGTTGTTCAGGGCGGTGGCGGTGTCCTGATAGGTCTTGCGGCGTGCCAGGGCTTCGCGGGCCAGGGCTTCTTCCCCCTTCTGCAGAGCCACCTCGGCCCGCTGGTACCAGGCCTTGGCCTGGGTGTCGGCCTGTTCCGCCTGGTTCTGGAGGCGCCGCTGGCTGGCGATGGCCGTTGCCACTGCCTGGCGCAGTTTCACCAGGTCGGACTGCATGTCGGCCAGGGACTGATCCAGGATCTTGGCGGGATCCTCTGCCTTGCTCACCATGTCGTTCAGGTTGGCGCGCAGCAGGCGGCTGAGCCGGTCGAAGAAGCCCATGGGCCGGTGGCATAGATGCAATTACGTTATTCAAGGTATCGCTGCACGGGCGATTCAGCTCAGGGGTTTGCCGAACCTTTCGGGATCCCTGTCCCTCTCCCTAAGCTTTCAGCACCATGGTTCAGGATGCACCACCTCCTCGCGGCCGCCGCCGCAGGGGCAAATTCAACCGTTCCGGAGGGCAAAACCCAGGCCTGCAACAGCGTGTGGTGGGAAACATCTCCCTGTTGATCCCAGCTCCACGGGCACCTGCAGTAGGGATTGCCACCTGCCTCGACAGCATTCAGCAGAACTGGCAACGGGACGGCCATCTCGCTGCCCTTTGGCAAGCCTGGCCCCGCCTAGTCGGTGCCCAGCTTGCCCCCCATTGCCGTCCCCTGACATTGCTGGGCGGCATCCTCACGGTGGGGGCAGCACCCGGCCCCTGGCTCCAGGGACTGCTTTACACGCGCCATCAGCTTCTTGGGGCCCTGCGAGGAGCAGGCTTTTCCGTGCGGGACGTGCGGGTGCAGCAGCACCACGTGGTGCCCCTGCCTGCGGCCGGAGCCGAACTGGAAGAGGACGTGTGGGCGCGCCACCCGAGCCGGATCGACGTGCACGGGCTGGCGGACTGCCCCTCCTGCCGCAGACCGGCTCCCACTGGCGAGATGGCGCTGTGGGGCCTCTGCAGTTTTTGTCGCCGCACCCGACTCTCAGAGCGAGCTGAAGGCCAGGGAGGCTAGGGGAAAAAGCGCTGGCGCCAGAGCCGTTCCTGCTCATGGGCTTCCGCCGTGCCCTCCTGGGGGAAGGCCGGCAGGAAGTCTTTGTCGCTTGCTGGACTGTAGGGGCCCTGCTTGATCTCAAACATCACCGTGTCGGGTGCCAGGGCCACCAGGGTGTGGAACATGCCTTCCTGGAGCTCCACCCCCTTCACCGGACCCTGGCTGTCGAGCCTCACCTGCTCGCTCACCTCCCCTTGCGGGGTGAGGAGCAGGAGGCCCATCGCCCCCTGAAGCAGCACGAAACATTCGAACCCTTCGCCCGTTCTTGGCCGCAGATGGCGGTGGGGCCGCACATAGGTGCCCGGCTGCATCACATTCAGAAAGCGCTGCACCAGCTCCGGCTCGGCGTGGAGGTTGTGGTTGCAACGCAACCGGGACGACTGGCGTGAGGCGGCGGCCACTGCATCGAAGAGCGCCTGATCCAGAACCTTGAGCTGGGGAGTGGGCACAGGGAGAGGGAGAGCGGCCACCCAGGCTATGGCCGGCCTCAGGCTCCGCCCCGGAAGAGGTGGTTGTGGCTGGCGGAATACAGGAGGGAGCGAGCTTCACCTGAGCCGGCAAGGGCAGGGCTCACCACGTAAAGGGTGGTGCGGATCAACCCTCGCTCCCGGCTGGTGGCAGCCATCTGCCGCAGCGGCACCACCTGCAGCCACTGATCCGGCCAGCTCACCCGATAGCCGATGGCCACAGGGGTATCCGGGGGGTAATGGAGCAGGAGCTCATGCTCCACCTCCTCCACATGACGGGCGCTCAGGTAGAGACAGAGGGAGGCCCGCAGGGCAGCCAGACGGCCCAGAGCCTCTCCTTCCGGCATGCCGGTGCGGCCACCAGCCCGACTCAGCACAATGGTCTGCACCACCCCAGGCAGGGTGAGCTCACTGCCCAGGGCAGCAGCTGTGGCCTGGTAAGCACTGAGGCCAGGCACCACCTCCACCGCCAGGCCGGCATCCGCCAGCCGGCTGATCTGTTCCGCCAGGGCGCCGTAGAGGCAGGGATCACCGTCGTGCAACCGCACGACCCGAAGCCCCGCACGGGCACGCTGCACCAGGGTCTCCATCACCTCCTCGAGGGTGAGTGTGCTGGTGCTCACCCGCTCACAGTCCGGGGGGGCCAGGGCAGCGATGCGCGGATTGATAAGGGAATCGGTCCACAGCAACACCTGGGCCTGCTGGAGAGCGGCGGCGGCCCGGAGCGTGAGCAGATCAGGCGCACCCGGGCCGGCACCCACGATCTGCACCGGTGGAAGGGAGGCTTCAGTCATCAGGCCACCCCAGAGGGGTCGGGCAGAGCCATGTTCCGACCATAAAGCCACCAGAGACCCAGAGCCCCGAAGGCGATCAACACCAGACTGACCAACTGGGCCATCCGCAGGCCGCCACTGCAGAACGGGGGTTGGGAGAGCAGGCAGAGCGGATCGAGACGCAGGCCCTCAATCCAAAAACGGCCACAGCTGTAGGCAATCAGATAGACACAGCTCAGGGCACCGGGTCGCAAGTCGACCCGACCGCGGGAGGCCTGGCGAAACAGCGCCAGGAGCAGGAGGCACACGCCGAGATTCCAGAGGGACTCGTAGAGAAAGGTGGGGTGGAACGTGGCCTGGTCGAGAAAGTCCGGTGGGCGGCGGGAGAAGGGAATGGTGAGCTTCCAGGGCAGGTCGGTGGGAAGGCCAAAGGCCTCGGAATTGAAGAAGTTTCCCCAGCGGCCGATCGCCTGACCCAGGGCCACAGCAGGCAGGAGGACATCCAGCAGCGGCCAGAAGGGCTGGCGACGCCAGCGGCAGTACAGCACCGTGGCCAGGGTGCCGCCGATGAGCGCTCCATGGATGGCGATGCCTCCATGCCAGACCGCCAGCATCTCCCCCCACTGGCCCCTGTAATGCCTCCATTCCAGCAGCACGTAGTAGATCCTGGCGCCCAGAACGGCGCCGATCACGAGCACGGGGAGAAGATCACTCACCAGGGTGGGATCGATGCCGCGTCGGCGGGCCAGCCGACGGGCGAGGACCAGACCCACCACCACGGCGGTGGCGATCAGCAGGCCATACCAGCGCAGTGTGAAAGGCCCCAGCTGCAGCTGGGGCCCAGGAGAGGTGAATACAGCTGGAAGCATGGAGGGGGGATTCAGACGATCCCCTCTGCCGCCTGCACTTTCTCCACTTGGCGCTTCTTCAACACTAGGAGGATCTGGGCCAGGGCAACCGCGGCGAGGAAGGCAAGCAGGCCATAGATGCGGATCGGATTCTGGAGCACCACCTCCGCATCCACCTGACCAAAACCACCCACATTGGGGTCGTTGCTGAGTGCAGCTCCGGCCTCAACGGCATCGCCCACCTTCACCAGCAGAGTGGGACCAGCCGGGACGGTTTCACTCACGATGGAGCCATCGGCCTTGGTGATTTCCACAACCTGGGCTCCTTTCTCACCTTCGCTGATGGACGCGATCGTGCCGGTGGCAGGAGCGGTGAAGACGCCGTTGTTGCTCTTCTCACCGGTGGGGTACACCTGACCGCGGCCACGGTTGCCGCCCACATGGAGCTGGTACTTACCGAAGTGGATGCTGCTGTCGGTCGCAGGATCGGGGGACAGGATCGGGAAGACGATGGTCTGATGCTGTTCCCCAGGCAGGGGGCCCACCAGCAGGATGTTGGGCTGGGTGTCGCTGTACTGGGTGTAGTAAACGCCGGAGGTTTCCTCCTTGAGTTCCTCACTCAACCGCTCTGGGGGCGCCAGCTTGAAGCCCTCGGGAAGCATCACCACCGCACCCACATTCAGCCCCGTGGCGGAGCCATCCGCTGCCACCTGTTTCACGGATGCGTCGTAGGGGATCTTCACCTCAGCCTTGAACACCGTGTCGGGGAAGACGGCCTGGGGAACCTCCACGCGGGTGACCTTCTTGGCCAGGTGGCAGTTGGCACACACCAGCTTGCCAGTGGCTTCCCGGGGGGTGGCGTAGTTCTGCTGCGCCCAGAAGGGGTAGGCCCAGGAGGGGGTGGCACCTCCGAGCACGACGGCAAACACCAGGAGGAACGAAACGAGGCTGCCGAGAAGGGTGTGAAGGGAGCGACGCATGGCTGGAACGGCGGAGGCAGGCAAACGGAGTGCAAAGGAGAGGGGGACCGAAGCGATCAGGCCCACCAGGGGGATTCGCCGGTGCGGAAGTCGGTTTCCGTCCACTGGCTCACAAACACCGTGTCGTTCTCGACCGAGACATGGGCCAGGGCCAGGGAGAGCGGCGCCGGACCACGCACCACCTTGCCGGTGGCGTCGTACTGGCTGCCGTGGCAGGGGCACATGAACTTGTTGGCACCGCTGTTCCAGGGCACCACACAGCCCAGGTGGGTGCAGATCGCATTGATGCCGTAGTTGCCGATCGCCTCGGGGCCCTCCACGATCAGATAGGTGGGATCACCCTTGAGGCCCTGAACAAGGCTGCGATCACCTTCCTTGTGGCTCGCCAGCCAGCCCGTGGCCGTGACCGTATTGCCCAGCTCATCCTTGGCTGTGGTACCACCCCCGGAACCAGCGGCCTTGGGGGGAATGAAATACCGCGCCACTGGGTAGAGAGCACCCAAGGTGACCCCGGTGATGGTGCCGAAGGTGAGCAGATTCATGAACTGGCGACGACCCATCCCGGGCACATCGGCAGACGGAGAGGCTGCGGGGATTTGCGTCATATGGCAGGTCCGAAGGGAGCAGCGGGCTTCGCCTGGCCATTATGAACCGCACCTGGTCTCTGTCGGGAGCCGAAAGCGCCCTCCGATGGAAGGCTTCACGGTTCGATGCGTGCCGGAAGGCCCCAAAATGAATCCACCGTGATGCCCAGCCCATGGCCGATCCTGAGGCCTCCCTCAGCCCAGAGGAGCTGATTGGGGTGCTGCAGCAACGCTGGCAGGCCTCCTACGACCTGCGCCTGGTGCAGCGTCAGGGCCGCCTTTACTTCCAGGTGATGTGGGGCCATCTGGAGCAGCAGTCGTTCCCGATGACGGCGGAGGCCTACCGGGAGAAGGTGGCGGAAGTGGTGACGACCCTCCATGAACTGGGCGCTGCCGGCCAGGTGCTCACCTGGCTGGAAACCACCCGGGACCGTCCCAGGATGGGCAAGGCCCTCTCCCTGGCCCTGGTGGTGCCTGAGGCACGGGCCGTGGAATTTCTGCTCTGAGCCGTTCAGGGTCTGGGAGTGGAGGCGAATCCTCGGCCGGACTGGCTCAACGCCACCAGGGCCACACCCACCAGATAGAGGGCGGTGATGGCCCCGGAGAGCAGCAGCATCGTGATCGGATCGGTGGAGGGGGTGAGCACGGCGCCTGCCAGGGCACTGATCAGCACCACCCAGCGCCAAGCGCCCAGCATGGTGGGGGCATCGATCAGGCGAAGGGCACCTAACACGAGCTGCAGGACGGGCAGCTGGAAAGCCAGGGCGGTGGCCACCATGAGCAGGAGCACGAAATCCAGGTAGCGCTCGATCGACCAGATGGGCTCCACCACATCCGCCCCATAGCTCACAAGAAACTTCAGGGCCGCGGGCACCAGGGCCCACCAGGCGAAGGCCAGGCCGGCAAGAAACAGCACGGTGGACACCGCCACCGCCGGGGCCAGCAGGCGCCGCTCCCGACGGGTGAGGCCGGGCAGCACGAAAGCCAGCCCTTCGAACAACCACCAGGGCAGGGCCAGCACCAATCCCGTATATCCAGCCACCTTCAAGGAGACCATCAGAAATTCCCCAGGCGCCAGTTGCAGAAAGCGGATCCCCTGGGCGGGCTGCTCCAGCAACCGCACCAGTGGCCGCACCAGTAGCAGGGCGCCCGCCGCAGCCACCACGAGCACCAACAAGCTGCGCAGAATGCGCCGGCGCAGCTCCTCCAGGTGCTCGACCAGGCTCATCTCCACCTCCCCGGGACACTCCTCATCGAACGCGAGCCCCCCGGAAGCAGGGGGTTCCGCTGGGGACAGGGGGGTGGCTTCTGGCAGGGATGTCACCACCGGAGCTTAGGAAGCCTCCAGCAGACGCCGGGCTCGCTCGGGCTGACCCCAGAGAATTTCTCCACCCCGATGCCGCACGGTGCCGGCGGCGCTGCCAGGCAACCTCTGGAGCCCTTCCGTGGGCACCATCAGCACGGGAACCCGGGCGTTGCCCCGGCCGCGGCTGAAATGGGCCGCCAGATCTGCCGCGGCCTCCATGTCGGCTTCCGCAGCCGGGCCCATGGAAGCCTTCAGCACCACATGACTGCCAGGCACTTCCTGGGCATGGAACCAAAGGTCCCCCCGTCGGGCCTGCCTGAGGCTGATCCATTCGTTCTGCCGATGGTTGCGCCCCACCTGCAGACAGAGGCCGGAGGGAGACCGGAGCTCCAGGGGGCGGGGGGCGGCGGCATCAGCCTCCGCCCGCGGACGCCGGCGCAGCCTTGCCCCGGACGGGGGTCTGTATCGGGGCTCCAGCGGCTGCAGGTCCTCCTCCAGCGCCTGCAGCTGATCGGCCTGATCGGCCTGGTCGACAAACACCAGGGCCTCCTCCAGCCAGGCCAGCCGCTGCTGGTGGTTCTCCAGACGGGGCGAGATGGCCGCCACGGACCGCCGCAGCTTGCGGGCCCGCTTGTAGAGCGCCTGGGCCTCCCGGATCACATCCTTTCCCGGGGCCGGAAGGCAGAGGAGTGCATCGGCCTGGTGCTGGAGCACGTCGCTCCCGGCCGCGGCCTCCAGAAGGGCCCGCTGCTCCTCCACTTGACGGTGCTCCCGCTCCTGAAGGCCCTCGAGACGCTGGCGAAGGGCCAGCCGGTGCTGATGGAGCCGCCGGGCCTCCAGCCAGCGCTGGGTGGCCGCGGCCAGAGCCCCATGGATCGGCAATGGAGCTGGCGCGGAAGCCACAGGTGCCATCGGTGGATCCAGCTGGTCCTGCCAGCAGCGATAGGTCATCTCGGACGTCCAGCTCAGAGCGAAGCCCCCCTGATCCACCGCCCTCAACCAGCCCTGCCAGCGCCGCCAGAGCCAACCCCACTGCTCCCCATCCAGCTCCTGCACAGGTTGTGCGGCCCCTGGCCCAGCCGCCCCGGGGAGGGGAGCCAACAGCTGCTGCACCAAGGCGGGGCTCACCCCCTGGTAGGCCTCCATCAAGGCCTCTGCCAGGGACTGGGGGCGGGCGAGGAGGCGGCGTTGCCAGCGCTCGAAGGGTTCATCCGCCCGGGGAGGCTCCCCCCGCAGCGGCGGGGGTGGGCTGTAGGCATCGCCGGTGCCGATGGGTCGCCAGCGGGATTGCTCGGGCCGCACCTGACGCGCCAGGGCGATCACCTGCTGCTCCGCGTTGAGCAGAAAGAGGTTGCTGTGACGCCCCATCAGCTCCAGCACCAGCCGACGCTGGGCCGGTTCCCCAGGACGAGCAGCGAAATCCAGGCTCACCACTCGTTCCCAGCCCTGTTGATCAATGGCCACCAGAGCCAGCCCCCGCAGGGAATGCTGCACCTGTTGGGCCAGGGTGCTGCCCTCACCCTGGCGGGGCGGGGGTGGGATCGCCAGCAAGCGGGGAGCTTCCGCCATCCAGCTGAGTTCCAGCCACTGCACGCCACCGAGGTGGCGCAGCGCCAACTGGAGGGTGTGGCCATCGCTTTGCTGGGCTTTCTCGAAACGGCTGGGCACTAGGGCGCCACGAAGCTCCATCACCAGGGCCCGCAGGGTGGTGGCATCGATGGGCTGCAGGCGGGGTGTGGGGGAGGGCTGGCCCATCGGCGGGCGGATCCTGGATGACCTCTACTGTGCGGCCAATGCTGCCCAAAGGATGACCCAGCCCACCATCCCCATCAGCCAGGCCCCAGCGGGAGGGCCTGGTCGGCTGACGGTGCTCACCGGTCCCAGCGGCGTGGGGAAGGGCACCCTGGTACGGGGCCTGATGGAACGCCATCCCCAGCTCTGGCTCTCGGTGTCGGCCACCACCCGGGCTCCTCGCGATGGAGAAGTGGAGGGGGTGCATTATTTCTTTCTCTCCCCGCAGGCGTTCGAGGAGCAGGTGGAAGCGGGGGGGTTTCTGGAATGGGCCGCCTTTGCGGGAAACCGCTATGGCACGCCCAGGGGGCCCGTGGAGCAACAGCTCGCCAAAGGCAGGCCGGTGTTGTTGGAAATCGAGCTGGAGGGGGCCCGCCAGGTGCGTCGCACCTTCCCAACCGGTCAGCAGATCTTTGTGGCGCCCCCCTCGTTCGAGGAACTGGAGCGGCGCATCCGGGGGAGGGGAACGGATGCGGAGGAAGCCATCCAGCGTCGGCTGAGCCGGGCCCAGGAGGAGCTTGCTGCCGCCAAGGAATTCGACGCGGTGCTGGTGAATGGGGATCTGGAGACAGCGGGCCGGGAGCTGGAGGTGCTCATGGGGCTGGCAGAGGACCGCTGAGCCCGAGGAGCACATGGGCCACCGGAAGGGCCCAAAAAAAACGGCCCTGAGGGCCGTTGTGAGAAACCAGCAGGGGCCGGACGTTGGTCCAAGGTGGAGGCTTGTCCGCTGCGATCTAGAGGGGGTGGAACAGCAGATCGGGATAGAAGCGATTGAATTCGATCATGATCCCGGCAGTGATGGTGAACCAGATCGCTGCGAAGACAGGGGCGGTGGTGAGGAATTTTTTCATGGTGATGGCTGGCGGCCGGTGAATGGGGGGCGCTGGCTTAACGGGGAGAGACGGTGACTTTGCTGTCGGCTTCCACCAACTTGCCGCTGGTGAATTCACGGAGGGCAGCCAGGGGCCAGCTGGCCGCAGCCAGTGTGCTCTTGAACGCCAGGGGGAGATCGATCTGGATCTCTTTCATCGTCGCGTCCTTCGCGCCGCGCACGGCGATCAGGTAGGTGCGACCCGCCCAGCCGATGCAGCCGGCGATGTAGAGGAAAGCGATGCCAGGAATGATGAAGTCACCGGCATGGCTCCAGCGTCCATCCACAATCAGATGGGGCAGACCATCGGCACCGCAGAGAGCCTGGCTGTAGAGCCGGAAGCGAGCTTTGGCCTGTTCGGTCTTGGCGGCGCCGGCCCGCTGCTGGAAACGGACGTTTTCCGTGCAGGGAGTGAGACCGCCGATGTCGGCATGGGCCGTGGGCGCCCATCCAAAGACCAGGAAGGCGGTGAGGAGAATGGCGAAGAGACGGCGCATGGATGGGGGCCGCGGGTCAGGATGTCATCGCGGAGAGTAAGGGAGGGCCAGTGGCCCCATGCCGTCAGTTCTGGCCCTCGAAACAAGTTGTGACGAGTCCGCCGCGG
Source organism: Aphanothece sp. (assembly GCA_040375715.1). Lineage (GTDB taxonomy): Bacteria > Cyanobacteriota > Cyanobacteriia > PCC-6307 > Cyanobiaceae > Cyanobium. Next base: position 475 of record JBEIRX010000033.1, on the reverse strand, counting down.
CCATCGTGAGCGACCAGGGGGTGCTGGCCTCAGCGGTGGCCTCCCAGGTGGAGGAGCATGCCCGCTGGGGTGGGGTGGTGCCGGAGATCGCGTCACGCCGGCATCTGGAGGCCCTGCCGGGACTGATCGCCCGGGTTGAGCAGGACAGCGGCGTATCCATTGAGGCTGTGGACGCCGTGGCCGCCACAGTGGCTCCGGGCCTGGTGGGCGCCCTGCTGGTGGGCTCGGTGATGGGCCGCACCCTGGCGCGGCTGCACGACAAGCCCTTTCTGGGGGTGCACCATCTGGAGGGTCATCTGTGGTCCGCCTGGCTGGAGGCCAGTCCACCACCCTTGCCCCATCTGGTGCTGCTGGTGAGCGGTGGGCACACCGAACTGGTGCGGGTGGAGGGGCCGGGCCGCTATGAGCGCCTGGGTCGCAGCCGGGATGACGCCGCAGGCGAATGCTTCGACAAGGTGGCGCGCCTGCTGGGCCT